>NZ_JBJZOJ010000054.1:0-51561 GCF_047200655.1 Streptomyces sp. MS06 | reverse complement strand
ACCCCTTCGGCTCCCCCCCCCCCCCCCCCCCCCCTTCCCCCCCCCCCGCGGTCCCGGTGTCAGGAGGTCGGCATCAGCACCGAGTCGATGATGTAGACGTTGGCGTTGGCGGTCTTGACGTTGCCGCAGACCACCTTCGCGGAGTCGTTGACGGTGTACGACTCGCCGGAGCCGGACGTGGTCAGCTTCGACTTCTCCAGCGTCTCGAAGGAGCCGTTCTGCAGGTCCTGCGGGGTGAGCTTCTGGCCCACGACGTGGTACGTGAGGATCTTCGTCAGCTCGGCCTTGTCGTTGAGGACCTTGTCCAGGGTGGCCTTGGGAATCTTGGCGAAGGCGTCGTTGGTCGGCGCGAACACGGTGATGTTCTGGGCGTTGTTGAGGGTGTCGACCAGACCTGCCTTCTTGACCGCGGAGACCAGCGTCGACAGGGCCGGGTTGTTGGAGGCGGCCGTGGCGACCGGGTCCTTGGCCATGCCGTCGAAGGAGCCGGCGCCGCTCTCGGGCACCGCCGAGCAGGCCGGCCCGAAGGGGCCGTCCATGGCGGAGGCGGTGCTGCCGGAGTCCGCCATGGCGTCGCCGGAGGCGGTGGCCGAGGCGGCCGCCTTCGCCGAGGTGCCGGAGTCGGCGGAGTCACTGCTGTTGTCGGAGCAGGCGCTCAGCGCGAGCGGCAGCACGGCCGCGGCGGCCAGCGTGACGGCGGTACGGCGGGCTCGGGTGTTCATCCTCATGGTTTCTCTCCTGTTGCTCGGGGCGGCGCCTGCTGCGCTCGCCTGCGCGGGTGAGGGGTGCTTGCGGGGGGTGGCGGACGGCTCGTCGGTCAGTCGACGGTCACCACCACGGAGTGCCATCCGGACGCCCCGTCGGGGATGGTCCGGGTGCGTTGTTCGGTCTGCAGGCGGCCGGTGCGGTCGGTGGCGCGCACGGTGAGGGTGTGACTGCCCGGGGTGGCCTGCCAGGGGTAGGACCACTGGCGCCAGGTGTCGCGGCTGTCCTCGGCGGCGAGACGGGCCTGCTGCCAGTCGCCGTCGTCGATCCGGACCTCGACCCGGTCGATACCGCGGTGCTGGGCCCAGGCGACACCGGCCACCATGACCGTGCCGGCCCGGGGACGGGCGAACGGCTTGGGCGTGTCGATGCGGGACTCGGTCTTGATCGGCGCCCGCCGCGCCCAGCCCCGCTTCACCCAGTAGGGGTCGTAGGCGTCGAACGTGGTCAGTTCGATGTCCTCGATCCACTTGCAGGCGGAGACGAAGCCGTACAGGCCGGGCACGACCATGCGGACCGGGAAACCGTGCGCGAAGGGCAGCGGCTCGCCGTTCATCCCGACGGCCAGCAGCGCGTCCCGGCCGTCCATCACGTCCTCGACCGGGCTGCCGATGGTCATCCCGTCCACCGACCGGGCCACCAGCTGGTCGGCCGGTCCGCCCCGCGAAGGCGGTACGACCCCGCAGCCGGCCAGCAGCTCCGCCAGGCGCACGCCGATCCAGCGGGCGTTGCCCACGTACGGCCCGCCGACCTCGTTGGACACGCAGGTGAGGGTGATGTCCCGTTCGACCAGGTCGCGCCGGAGCAGGTCGGCGAAGGAGAGGGTGACCGGCCGGGTCACCCCCTTGCCGTGGATGCGCAGCCGCCATGCGGTCGCGTCGACCTTCGGCACCACCAGGGCGGTGTCGACCCGGTAGAACGAGGCGTTCGGGGTGAGGAAGGGGGACACCTGGGGGATCCGCAGCCCGGCTCCGCGGGGTACCGGGGGTGCCGGGGAGGCGGGCTTCGGCAGGGCCAGCCGGTTTCGGGAAGCCACCGCGTCCTGACCCCGGTTGCCGTTCAGGGTCCGGCCCAGCAGCCCCACCCCGGCGGACGCGGCAGCGGCAGCGGACGCGGCGAGGACGAAACCCCGTCGATCCCAGTCACCACCGCGCGCAGCGCGCGCCACGCCCGCCGGGGCAGCTCCGTCCGCGGGACGCGCGCCGCTCGCGTCCTCCGCGGGGTCCGGGTCCTTCGCGGGGTCGGTGCCGCCGCCCTCCGCGGGGTCCGTGCCGCTTCCGCCGCCGGCGGGGTCCGTGCCGTCCGTGCGGGCGGTGGACCCTGCGGCTCCGGGCTCCCGTGCCGGCCGGCGGGCCAGGCGGCCGGCGAGGACGTAGAGGAGCAGGGCTCCGACGACCCCGCCCACCGCGGACGGCAGCGCGTCCAGGCCGCCCGCGTCGGGCCTCCCGGCCGCCGCCACCGCTCCGACCAACCCGAACACCAGGACACCGGCAGCACCGACGCGCCGGAAACGCAGGGAGAGCATTCCGAGCGCCAGCGCGAAAAGAGCCAGCACGGCGAGAATTCCGGACTTGAGAACCAGCTTGTCGTCGGTTCCGAAATTCCGGATCGCCCAGTCCTTCACCGCGGCCGGGGTGCGGTCGATCGCCGCACCGCCCACCGCGACGACCGGACTGGCCTGCGGGCGGACCGCCGCGGAAGCCAGCTCGGCCGCGGCCAGCGCGGCGAATCCGGCAACGGCGCCGCTCAGCGCGCCGGCCACCGGCCGCAGCCAGTCGCGGGGAGCGTCTTCCCTCTCGGTGTCGGTCACGTGGGGAATACGGCTCCGCCTGCGCGGCGGATTGGTCGTGCACCGGATCGGATGAATTTGTTTCTTGCACCCATCCGGAAGGGCTTTCGCTCCGTATTACCACCGGGTACTGAAAGGTAATCGGACTTTCTGCTTGCTCCGGCCGGGAAAAGGACCGGCGGCGCGCCGCCGCTCGACGGGCGTGAGCGACGGGCGTGAGCGACGGGCGTGAGGGACGGGCGTGAGGGAAAGGGTGACGACCGGGAACGAAAACGCCCGCCTTCCCCCTCCGGCGGAAGGGGAAGGCGGGCGGGAGAAGCCGTTCCGGCGTTACGTCACCGGCGTCACCGGCGTCACCGGCGTCACCGGCACCATCGGTGCGGGGCCCCGGGGGGAGGCCGGCGGACGAGGTGCTGCCGTCATCTCAGGTCGGGAAGCCGTCACCTCAGGTCGGGAAGGGGAGCAGGGCGAGCGGCGCGGAGGTGGGTTCTTGCGACCCCCCGGCCGGTTCGACCGTCACCCCCATGCCGGAAGCGCCGTCGACATCGCCGCGCAGCAGCACGGCCTGGTCGGTGAGGCCCGGGTTCATCAGACCCGCGGACCGCATGGTGCCGCCGTCGTTGTACCAGAGCTGGTAGACCTTCCCACCCGGCGGAGGCGCCATCCCGGACACCACGAACACGGCCCGGTCCCTGCTGGCGGAGACGACGACGGTGCCGGTGGCCCCGCCTTCCAGCGCGGCCGTGCTCGTGCGGGCGTCGGGCGCCGCGAGTACGGCGGCGATCCGGTCCGTGCTCTGCTCCGCGCGTTGCGCCTGGCGGAGGGCGTCCTCGGCGCGCCGGTGTTCCCAGACCGCCGTGCCGCCGAACGCCGCGGCGGCCGCCACACAGGCGGCCAGCGCCCACCGGGACAGGGCGCGGCCCCGCAGTGCGGAACGGCCCGGCCGGACCGCGGCCAGGGGGCCCGGCGCCTGCTGCCGGACGGTGGAGATCCTGCCCAGGACCCGGGCGCGCATCTCCCCCGGGGGCGTCACGGTGACGGCGAGCCCCAGCCGGGTCGCGGTCGCGGACAGCTCCCCGGTCTCCTGGGTGCACGGCTCGCAGGACGCCAGGTGGCGCTCGAAGGCGTCGCGCTCGTCGTCGGGCAGGGCGTTCAGGGCGTAGGCGCCGGTCAGTCGGTGCAGGTCGGCGGTGGTCATGCGGTCACCCCCAGGCAGTCGCGCAGTCGGATCAGCCCGTCCCTCAGCCGTGTCTTCGCGGTACCCAGCGGCAGGGTCAGCGCGTCCGCCACCTGGCGGTAGGTCAGCCCGCGGTAGTAGGCGAGCGTGACCGCCTGCCGCTGGATCTCGGTCAGGGTGCGCAGGCAGCGCCGCACCTGCTCCCGCTCGAGCCGCGCCTCGACCTGCTCGGTCACCTCGTCGAACTCGGGCGTACGGTCCAGCAGCGCGGCCTTGTGGTCGCGGGCCGCCGCGGCCTCCACGGAGCGCACCCGGTCGACCGCCCGCCGGTGCGCCAGGGTGAGGATCCAGTTGATGGCCGTCCCGCGGTCGGCCCGGTAGCGGGGAGCGGTGCGCCAGACTTCCACCAGGACCTCCTGGGCCACCTCCTCCGACTGGGCCCGGTCCCGCAGCACGGCACGCGCCACGCCCAGGACCGGTCCCGCGACGACGTCGTACACGGAGGCGAAAGCGTCCTCGTCGCCCAGCGCCACGCGGCCGACCAGCTCTTCCAGGTCGGGTTCCGACGAGGGATCTCTGCCGATGTACACGGCTTCTTTCACGGGGGCCTCCGCGGTTGGGACATCTCCGGACGTAATCCGGTCCCGACGGGACGACGGATTGGTCGGGGGAACGAGGAAAACGACCGGATTCCCCGTGGGTCCGGTCGCCCACCGCGGGCCGGCGGGGCCGGCCGAGCGGCCGGAAACCGGCCACCCCGAAGTCTGCCAGCCCGCCCGGCGCCGACGGGCCCGCCCGGACCGAAGGGCCCGCCCGGACCGAAGGGACGGCCCGGAGGGGACACCGCCGAAAGAGCCACCGCCGCATCAGCCACCGCCGCATCAGCCACCGCCGAATGAGCCACCGCCCCGGGGCCGTCCCGGGGTCCGGCGTGGCGCGCGATCGAGTCCGCGCGCTGTCCGACCCATGCTTGACCCGAGGCAGGCGAGACCGGGAGGTCGCATGGATTGGCTGGTCACACTGATCGGCGCCGCGGTGGTGCTGATCATGTTGCGGGACGTGTTCCACACCCTGTGGCATCCCACCCGCCACGGCGGGCTGAGCAGGTTCGTCATGACCCGGCTGTGGCGGCTGTCGATGCTGGGCGGACGGAGCAGCCGCACCGCCGGGCTGGCGGGGCCCGTCGGCATGGTGCTCGTGGTGGGCACCTGGGCCTGCACCATGGCCGTCGGCTGGTCCCTGGTGTACTGGCCGCACATGCCGGAGGGGTTCTCCTTCTCCAGCAGGCTGCAGCCCTCCGAGCACTCCGGACCGGTGGACGCCCTCTACCTCTCCCTGACCACGGTGGCCACCCTCGGCCTCGGCGACATCGCGCCCGCGGCCGCCTGGCTGCGCATCGTCGCACCGCTCGAAGCCGTGGTCGGCTTCGCCCTGCTGACCGCCACCGTGTCCTGGATCCTCGGCATCTATCCGGCCCTGGCCCGGCGGCGCGCGCTGGCGCTGCGCATCTCCCAGCTCCGCCGCGCCGCACACGCGGCCGGGCAGGCGGCGGCTCGTCCTGCGGCCGGACGGGCGGCGGGATCGTCGGAGGGACCGGCGGAGGGACCGGCGGCGGGACCGGAGCCGGGACCGGAGCTCGGGCCGGAGCCGGGACTGGTGGCCGGACCGGCGGAGGGCCCGGCGGCCGTGGTTCCGGGGCCGGCCGTCCTGGACCGGCTCGCCTCCGACATCGCGCGCACCAGCGTGGACTTCCTCCAGTACCCGGAGTCCTACTACTTCCACGACGGTCCCGGGGACACCTCGCTGGCCCTCACCCTCGGCTACGCAGCCGACCTCGCCGAGCGGACGCGCCACTTCGGGACCCCGGAGGCCCGAGGCGCCGCGGCCGTGCTCGCCACCGCCCTCGACGACCTCGCGACCGTGGTCGACGAGCGCTTCCTGCACACCGGGGGCCCGCGCGAGCGGATCCTGGCCGCCTACGCCCGCGACCACGGCTTCTGAGCAGCGCGGAGCGGTCCGTTCCGCGCCGGCGCGGCCGTCGTCGGGCCGTACGAGCGGTGGCGTCACGTCCCGTCCGCCCGCGAACGGACCGACGCACCCGCGGTCCCGGGAACCGCGGGTGCGTCGGGGCCGGGCTGCTACGGAGCCGCGGCGCCGTCCGCGGCCCGGTCCGCGCCGCTGCCCGAGGCCCGGTCCGAGGCCCGGTCCGCGGCGCCGTCCTTGGCGAGCTCCGCGGTGAACTGGGCACCGGTGAGGAGCGCCAGGTTGGACAGCCACAGCCAGACGAGGAAGACGACGACGCCCGCGAGGGAGCCGTAGAGCCTGCTGTACGCGCCGAGCACGGACGTGTACAGCGCGAACGCGGTGGAGACGCCCAGCCACAGTGCGGCCGCCAGGACACCGCCGGGCAGACTGTGCCGGCGCCTGCGGGCCGGGGCCGGGCCGGTGTGGAAGACCACCACCACCAGCAGCGCCACCAGGCACAGCAGCAGCGGCCAGCGCAGCACGCTCCAGCCCCAGGCGGCGGTGCTCCCCAGACCGAGCAGCCGGCCCGCCGCCTCGGCCAGCGGCCCGGTCAGCAGCAGGGCGAGGGAGCCGCTCAGCAGCAGCGCCAGCAGCACCAGCGCGGTCAGCACGATGCGGTGCATCCGGCGCCACGTCGAACGCCGGTCCTCGACCCGGTGCATGCCGTGCAGGGCCCGGCGGAAGACGGCGAGGTAGCTGGAGGCGGACCACAGCGCGCTGGCGGTACCTGCGACCAGCAGGGGCCAGACGCCGCCGTCCGCGCCGAGCACGCGAGACAGCACGGCATGCAGGTCGGCCGCGGACTCGGCGGGCGCGTAGGCGGTGACGTGCGCGACGAACTCCTCCGCCGTACCCGGACTGATCAGCCCGAACGCCAGCACGGTGACCAGCAGCGCGGGCAGCACGGCGAGGATCGCGTAGTACGTCAGGGCCGCCGCGTGGTCCGCGATGTCGTCGTTCCACAGGGACGCCGGTGTGCGCCGCAGCGCCGGCCACCACTCGGCGGGCAGCCGGGAGGCGACCGTGCGGCGGACGGCGGGGCGGGCGTTGCCCGCGTACGGCTCAGCGGACACGGCGTCTGCGGCGCGGTGCGGCGGCGCTGAGCCGGATACGGGTGTGCGCGGTGTACGGCGCCGCAGACTCCTCCGCCTCCGCCGCGACCGCGCACAGCAGGGGCAGCACGGCCTCCGGGGACGCGTCCGGGCGGAGCCACACCCGCACCCGCACCTCCAGCCTGCGACGCGGCCGGGGCAGCACCCGGGCGCGGCTGCGGACGACTCCGGGCACCGCCGCCGCACGCCCGGTCAGTGCCCGGGCGAGTGCCTGCGCCCGGACCGTGCCGCCCGGACCGGCCGGTCGCAGCGGTCGGCGCCGGCCGGAGTGGAACCGGGTCAGGGACCAGCATCCGAGGAGCGCGGCCAGGGCGACCGCGGCCGCGAGGACGGAGGGTGTCCACCAGCTCTCCGCCCGCAGCCGCGCCAACCGGGCCGGTGCCAGCAGCGCGTGGTGCCCGGCGGCGGGCCCGGGCCACCAGGAGGGCAGCCGCCCGGCGACCGCGCTGCCGGTGACCGCGAGCCAGGCGCCCGCGAGGAGTAGCGAGAGGCCGACCGCGCCGAGGGCGAACCGGTTGACGGCGGTACGGGTCTGCCGCATCAGGCCTCCCCTTCCGCAGCGCCGCCGAGGGCGCGGGACGCGGGATGCCGTTCGGGTGCCGGCGGCGGTGCCGACCGCGGTCCGGGGGGCGGCGCCGGGTGCGGCGCGCCGGCTGCTCCCGCGTCCGGTTTCGTGCCGCGGGGTGAGTCCGGTGCCGCGGCGGCCGCCGAGGCGAACTCCGCGTCGGCCGCCTCGCGCGATGCCGGTGCCATTGCCGGTTTCGGTGCCGGTGCCGGTGCTGTCGCCCGGGCCGGGGTCTGCCGGGCTGCGTCGGCCGCAGTTCGGATCCGCACCCGCAGCCGCGGGACGCGGCGCAGCCCGCAGGCGGCCACGGCCTCGCCCGCCGCCGCCTCGATGTCGGCCCGTGCCTGCGCGCCCTCCCCGAAGCGGAGCCCGGCGCGCACGGTGATACGGCGCCGACGCACCCGGACCCGCACCGTCCCGACCCCGGCAACCCCGCGCACCGCGTCCTCGACCAGCGTCGCGACGGCAGCCCGGTCCACCGCCGCGACGACGCGCGGGGACCGGGTGCGCACGGTCGAGCGGCGGCGCAGACCCGGTGTCACGGCGAGCGTGAGCGACCACAGCCCGAGCAGGGCCGCCAGCACGCCCGCCACGACCACGGGACGGTCGCCCGTTCCGTGCTGCGACAGCCAGTGCACGGCCGCGACGCGCCAGGCGGCGGCCGGCCGGTGGCCGGCGTGCACCAGGATCAGGTCCGCGGCGAGAACGCCGCAGGCCGCGGCGGCCGCCGCGGCCTGAACGGCGGCCGGGACCCGGCGCGGGGACCACAGCCGCCGGGGTGCGCGGCCGGCCGCCGCGGCCTCCGGGCCGGCAGCCCTCCCCGACCCGTCCGCCGTGTCCGCGCCGGTGGGCCCGGCCGGCCCGGCCGGTCCCACCGATGTACCCGCGCTGCCCGCGCTGCCCGGGGCGACGGAGGCGCCGTCGACCGTCGCGCCCGCCACCGGGGCGGCACCGGCGGCGGGCGCGGCCGGTGTGCAGCCGGTCGGGAGGGACGGGGAGGCTCCACCGGCCGCTGGAGCGGGTGAGCCGGGCCCGGCCGGTGGGGCGGGTGACGCGGGCCCGGCCGGTGGGACGAGTGCGGTGATGTCGGGCGGAGGGGCGAGCGAGGCGACCCCGATGTGCGCGGCCGGGACGTCGAGCCCGGTCAACTCCCGGGTGCGCCGGGCCACATGATCCCGCACCTGCGCCACCGTCCCGGCCAGCGGCACCGGATAGGGCAGCGCCACGTCGACCGACACCTTCGCCCGGCCCGCGCGCACGGACGCCGTGCTGCTCGTGGTCCGCGCGGTGGGGCGGTCCGCCAGGGCCTCGGCGGCGGCTCGCTCGGCGATCCGGCGCACGGCACGCTCGCTGACCGTGGTGGTGCCCCGCTGAACAGCAGTGGTCATCGCCTGCCCCGTTCCAAGAAGTCCCGCACATCCGGGGCGCGGCCGCCGTTCTCGACCCAGCGGCCGGCCGCCCAGCCGAGGCCGCCGAGGGCGGCCACCAGCAGGAACGCTCCGAACCCGCCGAAGTACCCGGCGAACGCCAGGGCCATCCCCGCGATCATCCCTGCCAACGGTGCGCTCATGCCCTGCCGCCCTCCGCCTTCACCTGGACACGCTGCCTGCGTCTCATGCCGGGGAGCCCTACTCCACCCGGGCTTCGGCGGAGGACTCCTCCTCCTCTTCGGGCAGCCGGACGTCGTTGACGGTGATGTTCACCTCGACGACCTCAAGGCCGGTGATGCGCTCCACCGCGGAGATCACGTTCTCCCGCACGTCCCGGGACACGTCGGTGATGGGCACCCCGTACTCGACGACCAGGTCGAGGTCGACGGCCGCCTGCCGCTCGCCCACCTCGACCTTCACGCCGCGCCCCACGTTGGGCCGGCCACCGGGCACCCGGTCGCGGACGGCGCCGATGGTGCGCGAGAGGCCGCCGCCCATGTCGTACACCCCCGGGATCTCCCGGGCCGCGATGCCGGCGACCTTCACCACCACGAGGTCGGCGATCGAGGTCCTGCCGCGGGTGGCGGCGGGCTGGTCCGCGCCGGTCGCGCCGCCTGCGACGGCCGTGGTCCGCTCGGTGCCGGTGCCGGTGCCGGTCCTGGGTGCGGGGGTGTCCTTGGTGGCGACCGCGGTCTGTGTGGCCATGGTGTTCGTCCTTCCTGCTTCGGCTCGTCGGTGAAGTACCTGTCTTCGTCGGACCCGTCTCGGCCCCCGATGTGACGCGGATGCCCGGAAAAAGCCCCGGGGAACGCGGGAGGGGCCGCGACCGTACCGTCTCGGCGCGTTTTTCCGACGGCCCGTCACCCGTGCCGCGCGTGCCGCGGTTCCGCCATGCGGGGGCGACCGCCGGGCGCGGCACGTGACGGGGCGGACCGGGGCGCATCCGCGGGAGCCCCCACCGCCGAAACGGTGCGTAACAGGAACGGTGCACAGGTGTCCCACCTGAAGAGACCGGACGAGAGGAGCCGCCCCGTGGCGGGCGCCCGCAGACCGACCGCACCACCCGGCGCCGCCGCGGACGCGGATGCCGACGCCGCCGACAGCGGGAGCGCCACCGGCACCGCCCTGTTGGCGGTCCGGGCCGCGGAGGGCGACGAGGACGCCTTCGCGGTGCTGGTGCAGCGCCATGCGCCGGCGCTGATCCGGCTGGCCGCCCGCCTGCTCGGCACCTCCGCGGAGGCGGAGGACGCGGTACAGGAGGCCTTCCTCAGCGCGTGGCGCCGGCTGCCGGAGTTCCACGGGCAGGCGTCCTTCGGCACGTGGATGTACCGGATCGTCACCAACCGCTGCCTGAACGTGCTGCGGGCCCGCCGTCCGACGGCGCCCCTGGAGGCGGCCGGGCAGGTGCCGGCGGCCGAGCACACCACCTCGCCGGCGCGTA
The DNA here is from genome assembly GCF_047200655.1 of Streptomyces sp. MS06. Lineage (NCBI taxonomy): Bacteria > Bacillati > Actinomycetota > Actinomycetes > Kitasatosporales > Streptomycetaceae > Streptomyces > Streptomyces sp. MS06. Next base: position 41,257 of record NZ_JBJZOJ010000054.1, on the reverse strand, counting down.
TCGCCGAGGCCCGCGACGCGGTGCGCGAACTGCGGGACGCCCTCGACCTGCTCTCCGCCGAGCAGCGTGCCTGCTGGGTGCTGCGGGAACTGGACGGCCGCTCCTACGAGTTCATCGCGGGAGCGGTCGGTATCAGCCAGGAGGCCGTCCGAGCCCGCGTCTTCCGCGCACGCCGCTGCCTGACACAAGCACTGGGGGCCTGGCGATGACCGCCCGCAACGACCCGCCGCCGGACGACGTCCGCACCGGGGAGGACGACGACGAACTCCTGCCGTGCGGACGGCTGCTGTCGCAGGTCTGGGAGGACCGGGAGGGACGGGGCGAGGACCCCCACGCGGACTCCTGCCCGCACTGCCGGGAGGCCGTGCGGGGCCTGGACCGGCTGGAGTCCGCCGTGCTCGGCCTGCGCGAGGAGGTTCCGGACACCTCCGGGTACGACGCCGAGCGGTTGACCCGGCGGGTCATGGATCTCGTGCGCCTGGAACTGCGGCCAGGCCGGCCGCTGCCCCTGGGGCTGCCCGCCGAGGACCTGTGGATCATGGAAGCGGTCGCCGCCCGCACCCTTCGCGCGGCGGCCGAGGCGGTCGACGGCGTACGAGCGGGCTCCTGCCGCATCACCGCCGCCGACGGCCCGGACAGCGGCTCTGCGGACGGTGCTCGCCCGGACGGCGGACGCTTGGACGGCGGTCGCGCGGACGGGCGCGGCGCGTACGGTGACGGCCGGGGCGGTGGCCGGGGCGGTGGCCGCGCCGGCGATCGTGGCGCGGATCGTTCCGGCAGGGAGGGTGCCGGCAGGGATGGTGCCGGCGGGGAGGGTGCCGGCGTCCGGGTCCGCCTCGACATCCACGCCCCCGCCGACGCGTCGCTGCCGCAACTGGCGGAGCGGGTGCGGCAGCGGGTGCGGGACGCCGCCGACCGGGAGCTCGGCCTGGTCACCGCGGCCGTGGACATCCGGATCACCGACCTCGTCGACCTGCGGGGCGACGGTCAGGAAGGGCGTACCCCGTGACCTCGCACAACCCGCGCACACCGCGGACCGCGCACGCCCCGCCCCCGGCGCCGGCCGAGGAGATCGCCGGGGTCGTGCAGAGCGTGCCGGGGGTCGCCTTCCTCGAGCCGGGACTGGCCGCCCGGCTCCGCTCCGCGGTGCAGCGGACCGATGCCGGCTCCGCTTCCGGTCCCGGCGCCGGCCGGGCGCCGTCCGCAGGGGTGCGGGTGACGCCCGGACCGGGCGGTGCCGGCGGCTGGCATGTCGACGTCCGGGTGGTGGCGCTGAGCCGGGCCGCCAGGACGGTGGACGTGGCCCGTGCCGTGCGGGCCGCCGTCGAGGGTCATCTGGCCGGTTCGGTCCCCGGCCGGCCGGGCGCGCGGGTGACCGTGACGATCACCGGTCTGGTCTGACCCCTCGGGTCCCCCGCCCGCGGTGACGCGGCCGGGACTCCCTTGGTGACGCCGGCGGGGACGCCCACCGTGACGCCCGTGGGGATGTCCCGCACCCGCCCTCCCGCGTCCTACGGGTGCGGGAGCGGAACGGTCAGCGTCAGGTGCAGGAACAGGGCCCACGCCGTGGCCGCGGCGGTCAGCGCCCGGAGCCTGCGCCGGCGCTCCGGCGCGACCGGATCGGGCGCGCCTCCCACCGGCCGACCGTCCCGCACCGGGGCCCGGCCGCGCAGGACCGCCGCCGGGGCGCCGCCCGGCCGTTCCGCCGGCGCCGTGCGGCCTCGCGGGAGCGCCGCCGCGGACTCCCGTCGAGGTCCCGCGGGGACCGCCCGCCCACCCCCGTACGGGTTCCTCGCCGCCGCCCCCGCCTGCTCCGGCAGAACCGCCGGCGTGGCGCTCGGCCCGGTGACGGGCGACCCGGTGGGATGCGCCCCGGCTGCCGAGGTTCCGATGGTGCGCGTCCCGTCCCGGGAGGTGCCGATGGTGCGCGTCCCGGTGGCCGGAGGCGGGGCGGCGGGCCCGCCGGTGGCGGGTCGGCGCGGGCGCTCCGCTCAGAGCAGCCGGCGGATGTCGCCGCGGACCCGGTAGAAGCCGCCGGCCGCCGGGTGCAGGGCGTCCACCACGTAGCGCGCGCCGGGCTCCCGTATCGCGCGCGGGAACTGCACGTTCCACGACGGGTCGTAGCCCTCGGACACCACGTGCACGCGCACCCGGCCGGACTCCTGGACGCACTCGACCACGATCGCCCCCGCGGAGACCCGGCTGACGGAGGCCATGCTGCTCACGGCCGTGTCGGGGGCGTAGGTCGGCAGGGCCGCGTCCAGCTTGACGTCCCGGGCCGCCGGCACCGAACCCTGCTGCGCGGCGGAGATCGCCGCCTCGCTCGCGTCCACGCACACCAGCGAGCCGTCCGTGGTCACCAGGTACAGGCGCTCGTCGTGGTACTGCATGGACAGCGCCGAGCCGCCGCCGGTGCCCAGTTTCCACAGGCGGGTGCCGGCCCGGTCGAAGCAGTAGACGGAGGAGGACGAGTCGCCGGCGAAGACGAACTGCCCGCCGGGCGAGGCTGCGCACGAGTAGACCGCGCTGTCGCAGGCGTAGGTGGCCTCGACGGCGCCGTCCGCCTTCGCCAGCCGCTGCACGACGCGGCGCGCGGTGCCCGCGTACACGGCGTCGTCCTCCTGCCAGCCGAACAGGACGCCGCCCCGGGTGGGCGTGTGCCACAGCTCGCCGCCGCCGTCGGGTGCGTAGGCGGTGACGCCCTGCCGGTGGCCGTGGTACACGGCGCGGTCGTCGGCCCGGACCATCCAGGCGTCCGCGCCCTCGCTGCGCCGGGCCCACTGGTGCTCGTCCTCGTGGTCGATGACGGTGAGCCGGCCCTCGCGGTCGGAGACGTCCAGGACGCCCTCGTGGATGTCCAGCCAGAAGATGTCGACGTCCGCCGCGATGTCGTAGGCCGCGAACGGCAGCTTCGAGGACAGGTCGTACACCCGGCCGTCGTCGCAGCCGGCGTAGATCCAGAAGTCGTCGGCGACCAGGCACTTCACGCCGTCGGGGAGGCTGAACCGGGCCAGTACGCCGCCCTCGTGGTCCAGGGTGTAGACGTCGCCCGCCTCGTTGCCGACCCAGCAGCGCTCGTCGTCGACGTGGATCCCGAACGCCGAGGAGCCGGTGCGGAACCGCCACAGCACGGGCGCCGAGGCTCGGGCGGTGGAGGGTGCCGAGGACACCTGGCGCCGGGTCACCGGGCGCGGCGCCCGCCGGCCGGCCACCGCCGGTGCGTATCCCTTGCGGACCTTCTCCCCGATCTTCTTCGTCGCGGCTGCCTGCGCCTTCTCCGCGGAGGGGAACGTGGTCGTCTGGGTCTGCCCGTCCGAGCCGATCCGGCCGTAGCGCACCCGCACCACCCGGCCGTCGACGGCCACCTCGTAGAACTTGTGGGCGCCGCCGCCCTCCTGGGACAGCTCCAGATACGTGGTCGACACCGTGGTCCCGGCAGACATGGCACACCCCTCCCCGATGGTTGGACCCGCGGCCTCCCCGGCGGGTCCCACTGATCAAAAGGTAGAGGCACCCACTGACAACGACCGGGCGCGCCCGCCACCCGCCGCCCCGGGCGGGCGGGCGGTGTGAACGGCCCGTGAACGCCCTCGCGCCCTCCGGCGAACGTTCTCCGGACTCACCCGTATGGCTCCGATAACATGTTCGATCTCGCGATGAACGTTTTGTCGCTCACCTTCCTCATACCGGGAAGAAACGCAGTTCGGCTCGACGTGCAACCAGTGATCCCGACGAAAGAAACCCACACACCGGTCAAGCAAGTGATATCCACGACATCGCGGGTCCTCTCCCGAATACGAAGCACGACCGACCTCTCCGCCCGGTCCCGGCGCCGGACGGTGCTCTGGGCCGCCGCGGGCGCCGTGGCCCTCGGATTCATGGCCGCGCTGGAGATCGCCGCCCGCCACTACGGCGTGCCGGGTCCGGTCACCGCTCAGGTGCGGGAGGTCGTCCACGCGCCCGAGTCGGGCTTCCTGCTGTACGCCAGCATGGCGTTGATGATGGTGGTGCTCCCCTGGCGGCAGCGGTTCGTCGCGATCGGCGCCGCCGTCGGCATCGACCTCTGCTTCGCCCTGGTGCGGTGGGCGCTCGGTGTGCGGGTGACCGACGGCCACCCCTTCGGCAACGGCGCGCTGTGGGTGATCCTCGGTTGCGGCGTCCTCGCCCTGACGCGCCGCACCGGCCGGGATCGCGCCCTGCTGCTGAAGGGCGTCGGGCTGGGGCTGCTGCTGGTGACCGGCCGCAAGACCGGTGACACCTGGCTCCTCATCACCTCCAAGACCCGGCCGACCGTGCTCGACCCGTACGTCGCCACCGCCGACCACGCGCTGGGCAATCCGTCGTGGCTGGTCGGCCGGGCCCTCACGGCCACCGGCGCCGTCGGCTTCAACTTCCTCGACATCGTCTACGGGCAGCTCGCGGTGGCCGCGGTCGTCGTCGCGCTCTACCAGCTGCGCAACGTCGCGGTCGAGCGCCGCTTCCCGGGCCACCACCTGGTGCGCACCTTCCTGGCGATAGGCCTGGTCGGGCCAGTCGTCTACATGATCTTCCCGGTGGTGGGCCCGATCTTCGCCTACGGCACCGGTGCCGAGCACTGGGCGTCCGTCAGCCTGTGGGCCGACACCGGATCCAGCGGCCACTGGGCGGTGGCCGACCTGTGGCCGCACACGCCGCCGCCGATCGCCGCCCCGCACCCCATTCCCTTCGACGGGATCACCCCGCGCAACTGCATGCCCAGCCTGCACACGGCCTGGGCCACCACGATCTTCATCCACTCCCGCAGAGGCCCGCGCCCGCTGCGCTACGCGGGTACGTTCTGGCTGGTCGCCACCCTCTGCGCCACGCTGGGCTTCGGCTACCACTACGGAGCCGACCTGGTGGCCGGCGTGGTGTTCGCGCTGACCGTGGAGGCCGCAGTGCGCGCGTTCGACCGCGGCTGGGACCGCTCGGTCGCCCGACTGGTCGCCCACGGCACGGCGGTCTTCACCGCGCTGCTGCTGTCGTACCGCTTCCTGCCCCTGGAGATGGCCCGGCACCCGGTGATCGCCGGTCCGCTGCTCCTGCTGGCGATGATCTCGGTGATCTACGGATACCTGCGGACCACGGCGCTCCGGGAACCGGCGGCCGCACCCGTCACCCGCCCGGAACCGCAACCCGAACCCGCCTGACGCGCCCACCGGGCACGCACCGGGCACGCACCGGGTGCCCACTGGGTGCCCACCGGTCACGTACCGGGTCGTGCCGCCCGCCGCCCGACCCGCCCGCCGTTCTGACACGCGCCCGGCGCCGACCTTCGGGCCGCGCCTCCGACCCCCCGGGCCGCGCCTCCGACCCCCCGGGCCGCGCCTCCGACCCCCCGGGCCGCCGTTCCGGCCCTCGGTTCGGTGTCCGGCCGTCGGGTCAGGCGTCCGCGGCCCGCGGAGCTGCGAGGTCGGCGACCCGGGCGGTGCGCACGCCGAGTGCCGACAGTTCGTCCAGTGCCCGCAGATGCTGCGCCTCGTCCACGCTGGCCGTGGCGTCCGAGACGACGACCACGCGGTAGCCCAGGCGCACCGCCGTGGTGGCCGTGGCCGCCACCCCGTGCGCGGTCGACAGCCCGGCGACCACCACCTCGGTGACCCCGGCGCCGCGCAGGACGCCGTCCAGCCCGGTGTCCTCGAAGGCGTCGAGGCCGTTCTTGGTCACCAGCCGGTCGCCGGTGCGCGGCGCGCACGCGGGAACGAGCCGGTTGGGGGCGGCGCCGGTGCCTCCGTCGGCGCCGTCCGCACGGACGTACCGGACCAGGACCGTCTCCACGGCGCCGGTGCCCGCGAGGTGCTCGCGCAGCCTTCCGCAGGCGTCGGCGACCGCGTCCCCGTCGATCGGCTGCCATGGCATGTCCACGATCCACCGTTGCAGGTCGATCAGCAGGAGTGCCGTGCGCTCGCGGGCCAAGTGTTCTCCCTGGGACGGGCTTTCGGCGGATCCGGGCGGTCCCCGGCACCGTACCAAGACGGCACGTCCGCGGGGCCGCCGGGCGGATCCGGCCGACCCGGGAGGCCGCGCCGCGGAACCCCGCGAGGCCGTGCCGCGGAGCGTCCGGGAGGCCGTGCCGCGGCGCGGGCGCGGCGCGGCTGCGGCCCGGCCGCCGCGCGGAGGGCAGTCGTCCGCGGTCCGGCCGCGGCGCGGGCGGCAGGTTGTCCGCCACCCGGCCAATCCGCTGCGCGACCGGCTCCGGATCACAGGTGACCCGCCTGATCCTGATGCCGGCCCGTGGAGGAGAGACCATGACCCGCACGTCCCCGGGTGCTTCGCGGCGACCCGAGACGCGGAGCGAGGGGCGGCGCACGGCCGTCCTCGGGGCCGGAGTCGCGGGGCTCACCGCAGCCCACGTCCTGGCCGCCACCCGGCACGTGACCCTCTACGAGGCCGACGACCGGCTCGGCGGGCACGCGCACACCCACGAGCTGACGTCGGCGCACGACGGGCGGGTGCACCGCGTCGACTCCGGGTTCATCGTGCACAACCGCCGCACCTACCCGCACCTGCTGCGCCTCTTCGACGAACTCGGCGTCAGAACGCAGGAGTCGGAGATGAGCATGTCGGTGCGGTGCGAGGGGTGCGGCCTGGAGCACGCGGGTGCCCGCGGTCCGGCCGGGCTGTTCACGCATCCCCGTACCCTGCTGCGCGGCCGCTACCTGCGGATGCTGGCGGAGGTCCCGGCGTTCCACCGGGCGGCCCGGCGGCTGCTCGCGGCGGGCGGCGAGGACGCGCTCACCCTGGGCGGGTTCCTCGACCGGGAGGGATTCTCCGCCTACTTCCGCGCCCACTTCATGACGCCACTGGTGTCGGCCGTGTGGTCCTGCGACGCGGCGACCGCGCAACGCTACCCGGCCGCCTACCTGTTCCGGTTCCTGGAGCACCACGGGCTGCTGTCGGTCACCGGCTCGCCGGTATGGCGCACGGTCACCGGGGGCTCGCGGTCGTACGTCGACCGGATAGCCGACCGGCTCCCCGACGTGCGCACCGGCACGCCCGTCCGGGCCGTCCGGCGCCACGCCGACGGAGCCGACGTCACCGCCGAGGACGGGACGACCGAGACGTACGACTCGGTGGTGGTCGCCGTCCACCCCGACCAGGCGCTGCGGCTGCTCGCCGACGCCACCCCGGGGGAGAAGGACGTACTCGGCGCCTTCCGGTACTCCCGCAACCCCACTCTGCTGCACACCGACACCGCCCTGCTGCCGCGCGCCCGCGGGGCGCGGGCCTCCTGGAACTACCTGATGCCGTCGTGCGCGGCGGGTGCCGACCGGGTGCGGGTCAGCTACGACATGAACCGGCTGCAACGCCTGGACGCCGCCGAGACGTTCGTGGTCACCCTCGGCGGCGGGGACCGCGTCCGGCCCGACCGGGTGCTGGCCCGGATGACGTACGAGCACCCCGTCTACACGCCCGAGTCGGTGGCCGCGCAGCGGCGCCTGCCCGAACTGGACAGCCCGGTATGCGTGTTCGCCGGCGCCTACCACGGCTGGGGGTTCCACGAGGACGGCTGCCGCTCCGGCGTCGAGGCCGCCGCCGCGCTGGGAGCGCAGTGGTGAGCACCGCACCCGCCCGCGCAGCGTCCGCCCGCACCGCACCGGCCGGCACCGCACCCGCCCTGTACCCGTGCACGATCACGCACGTGCGCACCACACCGTGGCGCCGCACCCTGCGGCACCGCACCTACCTGTGGCTCGTCGACCCCGACCGGCCGCCCCGGCTGCCCCGACCGCTGCGGCCGCTGGCCCGGTTCGACCCGCGCGACCACTTCGACGGCACCCGGCCCACGATCCGCGCCGGGCTGGACGCCTTCCTCGCCGCGCACGGCGAGCCGCCGGCCGGCGGGCGGGTGCTGATGCTCACCCAGGCCCGCGTGTTCGGGTACGTCTTCAACCCGCTCACCCTGTACTGGTGCCTCGGCCGCGACGGCGAACCACGGTGCGTGGTCGCCGAGGTGCACAACACCTACGGCGGCCGGCACGCCTACCTGCTCCACCCGGACGAGGCCGGCACCGCCCGCGCCGACAAGCGGTTCTACGTCTCGCCGTTCTTCCCCGTGGACGGCGGCTACCGGATGCGGCTGCCGCCGCCCGGACCGCGGCTCGACCTGACCGTCCGCCTGGACCGCCCGGCCGGCCCGGCCCTGACCGCGACCGTGCGCGGCACCCGGCGTGCGGCGACTCCCGCGGCCCTGCTGCGGCTGGCACTGCGCCACCCCTGGTCCACGCTGGTCGCCTCGGCCGCGATCCGGGCCCACGGCATACGCCTCTACCTGCGGGGACTGCCCGTTCAGCCCCGCCCCGACGACCACCGCACACCGGAGAACACGACATGAGGACAGCCGAGCCCCGTACCGCCGCGCACGGGCCCGCCGTCGCCGCCGACCCCGCCCGCCGGCCTCCAGCGGCCGCCGACCCCGGCCGCTGGCCCGACGTGGCGGCCGTCCCGCGCGCCTCGCGGCCCCGTACCGCCGTCACCGCGGCCGTCGTCCGGCGGGCCCTGCGCGGGCTGCCGCTGCGGGCCCGGTTCGCCGGCGCGGACACCGTCGGCCGCGGCGGCCCGCTGCTGCAGGTGCACGACCCGGCGGCGTTCCACGCCCGGATCGGCACCGGCGGCCTGGTCGGCTTCGGCGAGTCCTACATGGCCGGCGAGTGGGACGCCCCGGACCTGGTGGGCGCGCTCACCGTGCTGGCCGCGCACGCCGCCGACCTGGTCCCGGCCCCGCTGCAGCGGCTGCGCCCCCTGTGGGCGCTCCGGCAGCCGCACGGCGAACGCAACACACCCGACGGCTCCCGCACCAACATCAGCCGCCACTACGACCTGTCCAACGAGCTGTTCTCGCTGTTCCTCGACGACACCCTCACCTACTCCGCCGCCCGGTTCCGGGGCTTCCCGGCGAGCTGGGACCTGCTCGCCGCGGCCCAGGACCGCAAGATCGACCGGCTGCTCGACCTGGCCGGCGTCGGCGCCGGCACCCGGCTGCTGGAGATCGGCACCGGCTGGGGGCGGCTGGCGCTGCGGGCGGCCGGACGCGGCGCCCGGGTCACCTCGCTCACCCTGTCGCGGGAGCAGCGGGACCTGGCGCGGGCACGGGTCCGCGAGGCCGGTCTCGAGCACCGCGTCGCCGTCGAACTGTGCGACTACCGGGAGGCCCGCGGGGAGTACGACGCCGTCGTCAGCGTGGAGATGATCGAGGCGGTCGGCGCCGAGTTCTGGCCGGTGTACTTCCGCACCCTGGACGAGCGGCTGGCGCCCGGCGGGCGGGTGGCGCTCCAGGCGATCACCATGCCGCACGCGCGGATGCTCGCCACCCGCGGCGGCTTCACCTGGATCCACAAGTACATCTTCCCCGGCGGGCAGATCCCGTCCGCCGAAGCCGTCGAGGAGAACGTGCGCGACCGCACCGGGCTGACCGTCGCCCGCAGCGACGCGTTCGGCGCGCACTACGCGGAGACGCTGCGGCTGTGGCGGGAACGGTTCACCGAGCGGGCCGAGGAGGTCGGGGCGCTCGGCTTCGACGAAACCTTCCGCCGCATGTGGACCTTCTACCTCGCCTACTCGGAGGCCGGTTTCCGCTCCGGCTACCTCGACGTACGGCACTACCTGCTCACCAAGGAGGACTCCGCCCGATGACCAGTCTCCAGGCCCCCTCGCGGCCCGGTGCCGCCCACCGGCTCGCCGCCCTCGCCGCGGACGCGCTCGGCGGCCCCCTCCCGGTCCGGCTGCGCGCCTGGGACGGCAGCGAGACCGGACCGGCCGACGGCCCGGTCGTCGTCGTACGGTCCCGGCGCGCCCTGCGGCGCCTGCTCTGGCAGCCCGGCGAACTGGGCCTGGCGCAGGCGTACGTCACCGGGGAACTCGACGTCGAGGGCGACCTCGCGCAGGGGCTGCGGGCGATGTGGTCCGCCGCCCGGGAGCGTGGACTGCGCCCGCCCCGGCTCACCCCCGCGGACCGGGCCCGCGCGCTCGCCACCGCCGTGCGGCTGGGCGTGGTGGGCCCGCCGCCCGCGGCCCCCGCCTCCCAGGCCCGGCTGCGCGGCGCGCTGCACACCCGGGCCCGCGACCGGGCCGCCATCAGCCACCACTACGACCTGTCGAACGAGTTCTACGCCCTGCTCCTCGACGACACCATGGCCTACTCCTGCGGCTACTGGACGAGCGAGGACCCCGGCGCCCGCCCGGAGGCCGCGCAGCGGGCCAAGCTGGAGCTGATCTGCCGCAAGCTCGCCCTGCGCCCGGGGTCGCGGCTGCTGGACATCGGCTGCGGCTGGGGGTCGCTCACCCTGCACGCCGCGCAGCGGCACGAGGCCCGGGTCACCGCCGTCACCCTGTCCCGGGAGCAGGCGGCGCACGTCCGGGACCGGGTGCGCGAGCGAGGCCTGACCGACCGGGTCGAGGTGGTCTGCCAGGACTACCGGGACATCGCCGGCGGCGCCCACGACGCCGTCGCCACCGTCGAGATGGGCGAGCACGTCGGCGACGCCGAGTACCCGGCGTTCACCTCCGCCCTGCACCGTCTGGTCCGGCCGGGCGGGCGGGTCCTGGTGCAGCAGATGTCCCGCGGCCGGAACGCTCCCGGCGGCGGCCCGTTCATCGAGGCGTACATCGCCCCCGACATGCACATGCGCCCGCTCGGCGAGACCACCGGGATGCTGGAGGAGGCCGGCCTGGAGGTCCGGCACGTCGAGTCGATGCGCGAGCACTACGCCCGCACGATCGGCGCCTGGCACCGCACCCTGGAGGACGACCGGGAGTCGTTCGTGCGGCTGGTGGGCGAGGAGACCGCACGGGTGTGGCGGCTGTACCTGGTCGGTGGGGCGCTGGCGTTCGAGGAGGGGCGCATGGGAGTGGACCAGATCCTCGCCGTGCGGCCCGGCCCCGGCGGGGACAGCGGCCTGCCGACCGCCGCACCGGACTGGTACGAGGGCCTGTGAACGGCTTCCCGTGGGGCGCCTTCGCCGCCAACCTGCTCTGGGCCGCCGCGGCGGCGCTTGCCGTGCTGCTGCTCACGTTCGCGGTCGCCGTGCGCCGGGGTGTGCACCGGATCGTCGACATCGCCTGGGGCGTCGCCTTCACCGCGGTCGCCGCCGTCACCTTCGCGGCCTCCGCCGGGCACGGGGACCCGGTGCGCCGGACCCTGGTGACCGTCCTGACCGCCGTGTGGGGGCTGCGGCTGGCCGTGCACATCGCCCGCCGCGGCCGCGGGCACGGCGAGGACCCGCGCTACGAGGCGATGCTGGCCAAGGCCCCCGGCAACCCGAACGCCTACGCCCTGCGGATGGTCTACCTCCTCCAGGCCGCCCTGGTGTGGCTGGTGTCCCTGCCCGTCCAGGCGGCGCAGTACGTGCCCGGCAGGCCGTCCGCCCTCGCCTGGGCCGGCGTCGCCCTGTGGGCCGTCGGGCTCTGCTTCGAGGCGGTCGGCGACGCGCAGCTCGCCCGGTTCAAGGCCGCCCCGGCGAACCGGGGACGGATCATGGACCGGGGGCTGTGGTCGTGGACCCGGCACCCGAACTACTTCGGCGACTTCTGCGTCTGGTGGGGCCTGTTCCTGCTGGCCTGCGACGACGCCCCGGCGGCCGCCGTGTCGGTGGTGTCGCCGGTGGTGATGAGCCTGCTCCTGACCAAGGGCAGCGGGAAGCGCCTGCTGGAGCGGCACATGCGCGACCGCCCCGGCTACGCCGCGTACGCGGCCCGTACCAGCGGTTTCCTGCCGCGACCGCCGAGGGCGCGGTGAACCGCGGGACCGGCCGCCGGCCGGCACCCGCGGACCGCGCCCGCCCCGCCGGCCCACCCGCGCCCGCACCCGCGCCCGCACCCGCGCCCGCACCCGCACCCGCGCCCGCACCCGCGCTCGCACCCGCGCCGGCGCCGGCGCCGGCGCCGGGAAACCGACGAGGAGTGCCCACCGTGCGCCGGAGCGACGCCCGGCGCCTCCCCGCGCCCGGGGAGGCGCTCGTCCCGCTGCTGCTTCCGCCGAACCCGCGGGCCGCCGTGCTGCTGCTGCACGGCGGGCGCGCGCACGACGGCGGCCCGTCCCGCTCCTGGCACCCGGCGGTGCTGCGGATGCGTCCCTTCCGGCGGCCGATCACGGTCGCGCTGCCCCACCGGGACGTCCTGCTGGCCCGGGTGCGCTACCGGCTCCGCGGCTGGAACGAGGAGCGCGCCGACCCCGTGCCGGACGCCCTCGACGCGCTGGAGCGGCTCGCCCGGCTGGCCGGACCGGTGCCCACGGTGCTGGTCGGCCACTCCATGGGCGCCCGGGCCGCGCTGCACGCCGCGGCCCATCCGCAGGTGCGCGGCGTGCTCGCCCTGGCCCCGTGGTGGCCGCCGGGCGAGCCGGTGGGGACGCTGGCGGGCCGCCGGGTGATCGTGCTGCACGGCGACCGGGACCGGATCACCTCCCGCGCCGACTCCGCCGACCTGGTGCGCCGGGCGCGGGGCACGGCGGCCCGCGCGGGGATGGCGGTGGTCCGCGACGGCGACCACGCCATGCTGCGGCGCCACGGCTTCTGGCACCGCACCGCCGCGTCCGCCGTCGCCCACCTCCTCGACCCGTCCGGCTGCCCCGACCCGCTCCCGGCGGCGGCCTACCGCGACGGGGCGGCGGCGTTTCCGGTGCTCTGACCGGGCCCGGTGCACCGCCCTGCCGGACCGGCCGCACCCGAGCCGTATGGCGGGTGCACCGGCGCACTATGCTCGCGACCATGGCGCTGACCACGGACGAGGTGGACCGGTTCGAAGCCTGCAGGCCCCGCCTGGAGGCCATCGCCTACCGCCTCCTCGGCTCCGCGAGCGAGGCCGAGGACGCCGTGCAGGAGGCCTTCCTGCGCTGGCAGGCCGCCGACGTCGACCGCATCGACGTCCCCGAGGCCTGGCTGACGAAGGTCCTCACCAACCTGTGCCTCAACCAGCTCACCTCCGCCCGCGCACGGCGGGAGACCTACGTGGGCCAGTGGCTCCCCGAGCCGCTGCTCGCCGGGGACCCGATGCTCGGCCCGGCCGACACCGCCGAACAGCGCGAGTCGGTCTCCTACGCGGTGCTGGCCCTGCTGGAGCGCCTCTCGCCCAACGAGCGCGCCGTGTACGTGCTGCGGGAGGCCTTCGACTACCCGCACCGGGAGATCGCCGGGATCCTCGACCTCAGCGAGGCCGCGAGCCAGCAGATCCTGCACCGCGCCAGGAAGCACGTCGCCGACGGCCGGGCCCGCACCGAGGTCGACGAGGCCGCCGCCCGGCAGATCGTGGACGAGTTCCTCGCGGCGGCCACCAGCGGCCGCACCGAACCGCTGGTGCGGCTGCTCACCCGGGACGCCGTCGCGATCGGTGACGGCGGTGGCAGGATCCCCGCCCGCACCAAGGCGTTCGAGGGCGCCGTCGCGGTCGCCAAGTTCATGCGCGGCCTGTTCAAACCGAGCCGGGCCAAGCGCGAGCTGGCGGGCGGCTCACCCGGGCTCCACCTCACGACCGCCAACGGGGGGCCCGCCCTGGTGGCGGTCGTCGACGGCCGGGTCGTCGGCGTCCTGTGCCTGGAGATCACCACCGAGGGCATCGCCGCGTTCCGCAACCAGGTCAACCCGGACAAGCTCGCCCGCGCCAACCGGCAGTGGGCGGCCACCGACCACGGCGCCCCCCTGGTCCAGGTCTTCTGAACCCGCTCCACGCCTGCCGCACCCGCCCGACACGCGTCCCACGCCTGCCGCACCCGCCCGATGCGCGTTCCACGCCTGCCGCACCCGCCCGATGCGCGTTCCACGCCTGCCGCACCCGCCCGACGCGCGTTCCACGCCTGCCGCCCCCGCTCCACGGCCGCTGAACCGGTGTGAGGCACGACGGGGATGCGAGGTACGACCGGGATGTGAGGCACGTCACCCGCCACCTCTGTCAGGAAACGGCGGGCTGCCCGGTTCAGGGGGCGAATCCGCTGAAGACAGGAGCAGGGACATGCAGCACCGAATCGTCGTCCTCGGAGCCGGATACGCCGGAGCGGCCGCGGCCGGGCGCCTCGCCAGGAGGCTGCACGGCGACGACGTCGCGCTCACCCTCGTCAACGCTGAGCCCGACTTCGTCGAGCGGGTCAGGCTGCACCAGCTCGCGACCGGCCAGGAACTGCGGAACCGCCCGTTCGGCGCAATGTTCGAGGGCACCGGCGTCACGCTGAGGGTGGCACGGGTCACCGCCGTCGACGTCGACCGCAGGGAGGTCACCGTGGCCGACGCGCACGGCGCGCGGGACGTGCTCGGGTACGACACCCTCGTGTACGCCCTCGGCAGCGGCTGGAACGACCAGGGCGTCCCCGGCACCGCCGAGCACGCCGTGCAGATCGCCGGCCGCCCCGGCGCGCTCCGGGCCCGCGAGCGACTGGCCCGCCTGGGCGCCGGACGGCCCGTGCTCGTGGTCGGCGGCGGCCTCACCGGGTTGGAGGCCGCCGCCGAGATCGCCGAGGCCCGCCCGGACCTCTCCGTCTCCCTCGCGACCCGCGGCGCCCTCGGCGACTGGCTCTCGCCCAAGGGCCGGCGGCATCTGCGGAAGGTCTTCGACGGGCTCGGCGTCACCGTGCACGAGCAGACCGCGGTGACCGGCGTCGAGGCGGACCGCGTCACCACCGCGGCGGGCGGGACCGTCCCCGCCGCGGTGACGGTGTGGACCACCGGCTTCGCCGTGCACCCCCTCGCGCAGGCCACCGCCCTGGACGTCACCGACACCGGGCAGATCGTGGTCGACGCCACCATGCGCTCCGTCTCGCACCCCGACGTGTACGCCGTCGGCGACGCGGCCATGGCGATGGGGCCCGGTGACAAGCCGCTCCGCATGTCCTGCGCCACGGGCACCCCCATGGCCTGGCAGGCCGCCGACGCCATCGCGGCCCGGCTGACCGGCAGGAAGGTCCCGAAGGTGCCGATGCGCTACTTCAACCAGTGCATCTCCCTCGGCCGCAGGCAGGGCCTCGTCCAGTACGTCACCGCGGACGACCGCGCCGTGCGGGCGGCCCTGACCGGGCGGCCCGCCGCCGTCTACAAGGAGCTGATCTGCAAGGGCGCGGCCTGGGCCGTCGCCAACCCCATGCTCGCCCTGCCGACCCGGCGCCGCCGCCTGGTACCGGCGCCGGTCCCGGCGGACGCGGCGGCCGGCACACCGGCCTGACCCGGGGCCCGGCGGCGGCCCGCTCCGCGGGGCACGCCGCCGGGAGCCGCCCCCGTCGCCGCCCCCGTCGCCGCCCCCGTCGCCGCCCCCGTCGCCGTCCCCGTCGCCTCCGTCCCTGTCGCCGTCCCCCTCCCCGTCGCCTGCGTCCCCATCGCCTCCGGTCCCCTCGCCTCCGGCCCCGTCGTGGACGTTTTCCGACCCGCGGGACCGGCCGCCGCGTCCGACAAGTCGCCTCCCGACAATCTGGATGTGTAGATTTGTACCGCCGGGCGCACAGCTGTCAGGCGCGCCGACGGTCGCCCCCGGCGCGCATGAGCCTTGCAGGCGAGGGCCCTATGTTCGACTTCAGCGCGCCGATCGTGACCACGTTCCTGGTGTACGTGGCCGCCATGATCGGAACGGGTGTGTGGGCGTACTCCCGTACGCACACGTTCTCCGACTTCGCGCTGGGCGGCCGCAGGCTCAGCGCGCTGGTAGCCGCGCTGTCCGCCGGAGCCAGCGACATGTCCGGCTGGTTGTTCCTGGCCCTCCCCGGAGCGGTGTACGCCGCCGGTATCGGCGCCAGCTGGATCGCCGTCGGGCTGGTGATCGGCACCTATCTGAACTGGCTCTTCGTCGCTCCGCGACTGCGTACCTACACCGAGCGGGCCGGGAACGCCGTGAGCCTGTCGGGGTACCTGGAGAAGCGCTTCGAGGACCGCACCCGGGCGCTCCGGATGGCCTCGGCCGCGGTCACCCTGGTGTTCTTCACCGTCTACGTCGCCAGTGGGCTGGTGGCCGGCGGACTGCTGTTCAAGAACGTCTTCGACGTCCGCTTCGGCCTCGGGGTGACGCTGACCGCGCTGGTGATCGTCATCTACTCGTGCCTCGGCGGCTTCCTCGCGGTGAGCCTGACCCACGTCATGCAGGGCACGCTGATGTTCCTGGCCCTGCTGGTGCTCCCGGTGTCGGGCATCGCGGCGGTCGGCGGCTTCGGCGCGCTGGGCGACGCCCTCGACGCCAAGGCGCCGGGACTGCTGAGAATGGGCTCCGACGTCGAGTACGCGGACGGCAGATGGTCGGGCGGCGGGTCGCTGGGCACCATCGCGATCGTCTCCCTGCTCGCCTGGGGGCTGGGTTACTTCGGCCAGCCGCACATCCTGGCCCGCTTCATGGGCATCCGCAGCGTCCGCGCCATCCCCGCGGCCCGCCGCATCGGCACGGCCTGGGTCGTCGTCGTCCTCGGCGGCGCCACGCTCGTCGGCCTCGCCGGCATCGCCCGGCTCGGCACACCGCTCGGCAACCCGGACATCGTGTACATCGTCCTGAGCCGGACCCTGCTCAACCCGTGGATCGCCGGGCTGATGCTGATCGCGGTGCTGGCCGCGATCATGTCGACCGCGGACAGCCAGCTCCTGGTGTCGTCCGTCGCCCTGACGGAGGACTTCTACCGCGCCCTGTTCAACCGCCGCGCCTCGGACCGGGTGCTCGTGTGGGTGGGGCGCGGGGCCGTCGTCGCGGTGATCGTGATCGCCTACGCGATCGCGCTCAGAGCCGACGAGCTGCTGAGCATCGTCGCCTACGCCTGGGCGGGTTTCGGGGCGGCCTTCGGCCCCGTCGTGCTGCTCTCGCTGTACTGGCCGCGCATGACCTGGGCGGGGGCCATGGCCGGGATCGTCTCGGGGGCGGCGACGGTACTGCTCTGGAAGAGGATCAACCCGCTGCTCGGACCGCTCGAGTCGGGCATCTACGAGATCATCCCGGGCATGCTGGTCGCCACGCTGGCCGCGCTGGTCTTCGGCAGATTCGTCGGCAGCCCGCCGAAACAGGCCTTCTGGCGGATGCCGGGCGGCGGGGTCAACCAGTTGATGCTCGCCCCGTTCCTCAGGCACGCCCCGGTCGGCATCGCCGTCCTGGACATGGACCTGCGCTACGTCTGGGTGAACGAGCCCCTCGACCGCATGATCCCGCTCGCGCAGCGGCTGGGCCGGAAGGTGAGCGAGGTGCTGTCCGAACCGGACGCGGAGGCGTTCGAGGCGCACATGCGGAAGGTGCTCGACACCGGGCAGCCGGTGATGGACCACGAGTTCCGCGGCGCCAGCCGCAGCGACCCGCACCGGGAGCGGGCGTACTCCGCGTCCTTCTTCGCCATGAAGGACCACAAGGACCGCACGGTCGGCATCTGGTACATGATCATCGACGTCACGGAGCGCTGGCGGGCACAGGAGCGGCTGGCCCTGCTCAACGACGCCGGCGCCCGGATCGGCAGCACGCTGGACGAGACCCGGACCGCGCAGGAACTCGCCGACGAGGCCGTCCCGTCCCTCGCCGACTTCGTCGCCGTGGACCTGCTGGACACGGTCATGCGGGGCGAGGAACCCGCCCCCGGACCGGTCGGGATGACACCCGTCATCCGCCGGGCGGCACAGCGTTCCGTCCGCGAGGGCAGCCCCGAGGCGACCCTGGCCGTCGGGGAGGCGGTACGGCGTGCCCCCTCCTCGCCGGTGACCCGCTGCCTGCTGGAGAGCAAGACCCTGGTGGAGCGGTCCCTGGACCCCGCCAACAGTGACTGGGTCACCGAGGACGAGCCGCTCGGCGCCTCCATCCGCGCGTTCGGCTTCGGCTCCCTGATGGTGGTCCCGGTACGGGCGCGCGGCGTCACCCTGGGCGTGGCCACGTTCGCCCGGTCCCGGCGCGCGGGCCCCTTCGAGGACGACGACGTACGCCTCGCCGAGGAGATCGTCTCCCGGGCGGCCGTCTGCGTGGACAACGCCCGCCGCTACACCCGGGAGCGGACCGCGGCCCGCTCCATGCAGCGCTCGCTGCTGCCGCAGAAGCTGACCGGAGGATCGGCCCTGGAGGTGGCGTCCTGGTACCTCCCGGCGGACGCCCCCAGCGGGGTGGGCGGCGACTGGTTCGACGTGATCCCGCTCTCCGGAGCCCGGATCGCCCTGGTCGTCGGGGACGTCGTCGGCCACGGCATGAACGCGGCGACCACGATGGGACGCCTGCGCACCGCGGTCCGCACCCTCGCCAACCTGGACCTCTCCCCGGACGAACTGCTGGCCCATCTGGACGACCTGGTCATCGGGCTGATCGGGGCGAGCGACAGCAGCGCGCCGCCGGCGGCGGGGGACGAGGCGGCGGGCGTCGCGTTCCTGGGCGCCACCTGTCTGTACGCGGTGTACGACCCGGTCAGCAGGCGGTGCACCCTGGCGCGGGCCGGTCACCTCCCGCCCGTGATCATCCGTCCGGACGGCACCGCCGAGATCCTCGACCTGCCCGCCGGGCCGCCCCTCGGCCTCGGTTACCTGCCCTTCGAGTCCGTCGAACTGGAGCTGGCCGAGGGCAGTCTCCTCGCCCTCTACACCGACGGCTTGGTCGAGACCTCCGACCGGGACATCGACGTCGGGCTGTCCCGCCTGGGCGAAGCCCTGACGGTGCCCGGACCGACCCTGGAGGACATCGGCCGCAAGACCGTCGAAACCCTGCTGACGGGGCCCCCGTCCGACGACGCGGCCCTGCTCCTCGCCCGGACCCACGTGCTGGCCCAGGACCGGGTCACCTCCTGGGACCTGCCGAGCGACCCGGCCGCCGTGGGGCAGGCCCGCACCCTCGCCGTCCGGCAGCTCGCCGACTGGGGGATGGACGAGCTGGGGTTCACCACGGAACTCGTCGTGAGTGAACTGGTCACCAACGCCATCCGCCACGCGGCCGGACCGGTCCGGCTCCGCCTGATCCGGGACCGCGCCCTGATCTGCGAGATCTCCGACGCCAGCAACACCTCCCCGCGTCTGCGCCACGCCCGGACCACCGACGAAGGGGGGCGGGGCCTGCTGATCGTCGCCCAGCTCGCCCAGCGCTGGGGCACCCGCTACACCGCGACCGGCAAGACCATCTGGGCGGAACAGGCCATCCCCACCGAGAGCCTCGCGGGCGAGGTGGGCGAGGTGGGCGGGGTGGACGAGGTCGGCATGTCCGGCGGGACAGGTGGCGCCGAAGGAACTGCTGGGATGGATGGGTTGGATGGGTCGGGCGGGATGAGCGGGATGGACGGGGCCTGACGGGTCGCCGAGCCGGTCACGGCTGCCGGGCCCGGAGAGGCCGGTCGCCGAGCCGGGCGGGGATGCCGAGTCGCCCGTGCCGCCGCGCAGCGATATCGACGTGGCGGTCCGGCACAGCGGTGCCTATGATGCTCGCGATGAAGAACTTCTCCTCGTACGGATTGGGGGAATCGTTCGCACAGGGTGAGTGCTGATGGCACATCACTTCGCGAACGACATCCCGCCCCACCTGCCGATGTGGCAGCGCGTGCGCGCCTACGCCGTGCCACCTTCCATGATCGAGACCGCGAGCGCACGGCGTGTGCTCGGGGACTGGGCGGGGGCCTGCGCCGCCGCCAGGGTCGACGTCGCTCTCGATCTGCGCGCCGTGCGCAACCGCCACGGCACCGATCTCGCCACCCGCCTTCGCTCGGATCTGCGCCGCTTGGCGCCCGACCTGCTCCGCTGGCACATGCCCCGGATCGCCCCGCACGGGCGGCTGCGACCCGGCCTCACCATCGCCCTTGCCACGTACCGGAGTTCCGGCGCCGCTCCGCTGCGGTTGGTGGTGCGGACACCGCCGCCCCGGGCGGACGCCGGGCAGCGGATGTCCCTGGACCTGTGGGAGGGCTCCGCAGCCGGCCCGCACCGGTACCACCCGCATCCTCACCCGGACCGGCGGTTCCGGCTCGACCTGCATCGGCACCTCTGGGACGCCGGCCGCAGCGGCGAACTGGCCCGGCGGTGCGGTCGGGGCGGGGTGCCGTCGTCGCTGCCGCGACTCCCGCCCGGTACGGCCGAGGCCGACCTGCCGGACCTGGCCGTCCCGCCGGGCCAGGCCGGCTCGTGGAACCGGCCGGGTCCGCAGGATGTGCCGGGTCCGCAGGTTCGGCCGGAGAACCCGGCGGAGCGCCACCTGCCGTGGGCACCGGCCAACTGGGCCGCGGAGGCCGAACTCCTGTTGCGGGCCGAGGGACGTTCCCGCGGGGCCTTCACCGTACGGCTCGGTGCGCGCCGCCGCGCCGTGTTCGAACTCGTCGCCCCCGACGACAGCCACGCCCCGACGCTCCGGTCCCCGCGGGAGGATCCGCCTGCGCAGGAAGCGGCGGCGCTGCCGGTGCTTCCGGAGGCGTCGGCCCGGCTCCTGCCGGATCTGCTGCTGCTCAGGGCCGGGTTGGTCACCCCCGGGGAGCTTCACCCGCTGGTCACCGCAGCGTTGGCGGTGTCCGACGCGGTGCCCTCGGCCGGCTCCGCGGCGTCTCACGGACCCGTCCGCGACCTCGGAGACCCGCACCGGGTGGAGTGCCGGGGTGAGGTGCACCGGCTCGCACTGCGGGACGGGGTGCTCACCGCGGTCGACCACGACCCGGACCAACTGCGCCGGGAGGAGCTGCTGGTGGCGCTCGGCGGGCCGGGGCTGCCGTGTCTGCGGGCGATCGACGCGGTGCACCGCAGCCCGGAGGCGCTGCCCGCGGTCCGCGAACGACTCGGGCACGGCGACGTCGCCGGGGCTCTGGCAGCCGTCGAGGGGCTGCTCGGGCCCGGAGCGGTCCTGCGCGAGGGACCACTCCGGGACGAGCTGGCAGCGGCAGCGGCCCGCCGCGTGGACGACGGGCTCTACCGCGCCGGCCTGGTCGCCGTGCCCGGCGATGCCGGCACGGCCCGGAGCGGTCCCGCCTCGCGTGCAGGGCGCGGGGCAGGCGGGCGCGGCCCGCGCCTCGACCGCCGTACGCCGCCCGCGGTGCGCCGCAAGCGCAACAGCCGGGCCCGGCCCCGTACCGGCCTGATCTGAACCCGACCCGCCCGTTCGGCGGCCTCTCGAAGAATCCCGACCTCCGCGCGGGCTCCGCACCGCGCGCCGCCTCCGCCACGTCCGGGACCGGCTTCCCCGGTCCCCCTGACCAACCCCGGTGATGCCGATGAACTCCAGAACCCGCACGCCCGCCTTCGTCCCCGCCCCCGAGGAGCCCCCGGCACCCGCCCCCGGGGAGCCCCCGGCGCCCGCCGCCGGGACGGCTCCGACCCGGGCGCCGGGCACCACGACGCCCGCGCACCCCCTCGCCGCCCCGCCCGGAGACGCCACCCGGATCGCGCTGGCGGAGCAGCTCCTGACCCTGCTGCGGACGACCACCACGGAGCCGCGCCCCGACGAGCAGCTCGAAGCGCTCACCCTGGCCGTCGCTGCGGACCTGCCGGTGCTGCTCTGGGGGGAGCCGGGTATCGGCAAGACCGCCGCGCTGACACAGCTCGCCACCTCCCTCGATCTGCCGCTGACCACCGTGATCGCCAGCGTTCACGAGCCGTCCGACTTCTCCGGGCTGCCCATCGTGGGCGAGGATCCGGCCGTGCAGGGGGTACCGATGGCACCGCCGCAGTGGGCCGTGGAACTCGTACGGGCCGGACGCGGTCTGCTTTTCCTGGACGAGCTCTCCACCGCCACCCCGGCCGTCCAGGCAGCGCTGCTCCGGGTCGTCCTGGAACGCAGGGTCGGTACGCTGCGACTGCCGCCCGCCGTAAGGATCGTGGCCGCGGCCAACCCCCGCGCGTCGGCGGCCGACGGATGGGAGCTGAGCCCGCCACTGGCCAACCGGTTCGTCCACCTGTACTGGCAGCACGACCGGGACGTCGTGGTGCGCGGGCTGGGCGGAGTCTGGCCCCGGGCGGAACTGCCCACGCTGGTACCGGAGCGGCTGCCGGAGGCCGTGGCCTTCGCCCGGGACGCGGTGTGCGGGTTCCTGAAGGTCAGGCCGACGCTGATCCACCGGCTGCCGAGCAGCGAGACGCGGCGCGGTGGTGCCTGGCCCTCGCCGCGCAGTTGGGAGGCCGCGCTGACACTGCTGGCCTTCGGCACGGCGGCCTCCGCCTCCCGGGAGGTGCTGGGCCTGCTGGTGCGGGGCGCCGTGGGAGACGGGCCCGGCCTCGAACTCCTCGCCCATATCGACCGGATGGACCTCCCGGATCCGGAGTCCCTGCTGGCGGACCCGGTCTCCGCCGAGCTGCCGGCGCGGGGTGACCTGCGCCAAGCCGCGCTGGAGGCGGTGGTCGCCGCCGTCGGCGCGCGCCCGCAGCGGGAACGCTGGGAGGCGGGCTGGGCGGTGCTCGTCCGGGCACTGGAGACCGGCACCCCCGACGTGGTCGTCGCCCCGGCGACGGCGCTGGCCGCGCTGCGCCGCGACGACTGGGAGGTGCCGGAGGCGGTGGAGCGGCTGACCGGGCTCGTCGGCCTCTCCAGGCGGGCGGCCCGTTCGGTGAGCCGGGCCGTGGCATCGACCGGCGCCGGCCGTCCGACGCCGGTGTCGCGATGACGGGAGCCGAGCACCCGCGTCCACGCCCTGTGCCCCGGCCCGGCCCGCCGCGACCTCCCCGACCGGCGCCGGGTACCGGGCCGAGGCCGCCGACGGGCCCCGACGGGCCGGCCGGGGGTCCGGGGCTGCCACTGGACACGGAGAAGCTGCTGGCCGCGCGGCTGCACGCGGTGAAGGTCCGCCCCTACCTGGCCGACGCGCTCTTCGCCCTGCACGTGGTGGAGGACCGGTCGGTGCCGACGATGGCGGTGGACGCCCACTGGCGCTGCTACGTCTCGCCCGGCTTCGTGGCACGCACCCCGGTGGAGGAACTGGCGGGCGTCTGGGTGCACGAGGTCTCCCACCTGCTCCGCGACCACCACGGGCGGGGCGAGCGGTACGCGCGCGCACACGAGGAGCCCGGACCCGACGAGCGCGCCGGCGCGGGCACCCCGCCGGCGGGCGCGGGGTGCCCTTCGGCCGGAGACCGGAGCCGGCTGCGGCGGAACATCGCCGCGGACTTCGAGATCAACGACGACATCTACGGCGAGGGGCTGCCCCTGCCCACCGGGGCGGTGCTGCCGTCGCTGCTGCGGCTGCCGCCAGGGCTGCTCATGGAGGAGTACCTGCGGACGGCGTCGTTGTCGGCACTCACCGCGGACCTGGCCTGGCTGGACTGCGGAAGCGGTGCCGACGGACAGGAGCGGCCGTGGGAGCTGGGGCCCGACGGGGCGCACGGGCTCAGCAGGCAGCAGCGGGACGCGGTCCGCTTCCGCGTCGCGGAGGGGATCAAGGGCCGGCCGGGCCATGCACCGGAGGGGTGGCGCCGTTGGGCCGAGGAGGCGTTCCATCCGCCGCAGCCGTGGCGGCAGTTGCTGGGTGCGGCGGTGCGATCGGCGACGGGTGCACCTGGGGCGGGCGAGAACCACAGCTACCGGCGCCCGTCCCGGCGCTCGGCCGGTGTCCCCGGCGTGCTGCTGCCGCACCTGTCCCGCACACCTCCCCGGGTCTGCGTGGTGATCGACACCTCCGGGTCGGTGAGTGACGCCGAACTGGGCAGCGCGCTGCTGGAAGTGGCGGCGATCGCCCGGGCGGTGGGCGGTCGGCGCGATCTGGTCTCGGTGCTCTCCTGCGACGCGGCTGCCGGGATCGCCGTCCCGGTCTGCCGGGCCGAGGGAATCCCCCTGATCGGCGGCGGCGGAACCGACCTGCGCTCCGGCTTCGCCCGGGCACTCCGCTCCCGGCCCCGCCCGGACGTGATCGTCGCGCTGACGGACGGACAGACTCCGTGGCCCTCCGCGCCGCCGCCCTGCCGCACCGTGGTCGGCCTCTTCCCCCGTCCGGCCCGCGCCGCGGACGAGCGGAACCCCGAGTACGTCCCGGACACCCCGCCGTCCTGGGCCCGCACCGTCACGATCGGCTGATGAGTCGGCCAGGTGAGTCGGCCGGGTGAGCGGCCGGGGACCGGGCGGGGAACAGGCCGACCGTCGTGCCCCCTGAGGCGCACGACCTCTGCGCCCGGTCCCGTGCACTCCCTTTGCGCGAGCCTCGTGCGGGGCGTGACCGGTGTGACGGATGCGATGGGTGCGCCGGCGTACGCGACCGGTTCACCACCCGCAGTCGAGGTCGGTCAGTCCCCCGCGGAGGACGGGATCGGTACGCGTACCGCTGACCCGCAGGAGCCCGCCGTCCGGTCCCCATTCCAGCGTGTAGCCGCCCGCGCCGACGGGCCGGTAGCCGTC
Organism: Streptomyces sp. MS06; assembly: GCF_047200655.1. Taxonomy (NCBI): domain Bacteria; kingdom Bacillati; phylum Actinomycetota; class Actinomycetes; order Kitasatosporales; family Streptomycetaceae; genus Streptomyces; species Streptomyces sp. MS06. The sequence continues at coordinate 17,050 of NZ_JBJZOJ010000054.1, read as the reverse complement.
GTCGACCGTCCAGGACCCGGCCTCGCCGAGCGCCCAGCCGGTACGTCCCACCGCGTACGCCTCTCCGTTGCCGATCACCAGGAAGGACGTCTCGCGCACCACGGCCGTGCAGCCTCCCGGCCCCGGAGGACGCAGTACGTGGTAGCGCGCGTCCGAGACCAGGTCGTCCACGGCTCCCCAGGCGGTCCCGAGCAGTGCCGCCGCGGCCAGCAGGCTGCTCCCGACCCGTGTCCACGGTGCTGCCCACCCGGCTCGCCTGCCCGGGAGTCCGCACGCGCCCGGAGCGCGGCCGGCTCGGGTGAGGGTCCGGCGGAGGACGAGTGCCCCGACCAGCAGCGGGGCGCTCACGGCCCAGCCGGGAACCACCCGCCCCCACACGAGCAGCAGCAGGTTGCCCCAGCTCGCCACCGCGGCCAGGGCCAGGCCCCCGATGCATACCGCGGTGGCGACGGCGGGCGGTGGACTCGCCGGGTGGCGTGTGCGTGTTCGGGTCACGGCAGGGGAGACTCCACGGACGCGCCGACAGTTGCGGTACGCGGCCGGAGGGCCCGTCGCCGCAGTCCCCGGGGTGTGCCCCGTACCGCCGTCGGTCCCGGTCGTCCGCACCGGACGGCGTGCTGCGCCCGCGAGCCGGGCCGGGCCGGGCGGGGCGCGGTCAGCTCGCCGGCGTACCCGTCAGGGTGGCCAGCTCGGCGGCGAAGAGCCGCGCGGGGTCGAATCCCATACCGGTGAAGTGGCCGGCCAGTTCCAGTGACAGGACGCCGTGCAGCCGGGTCCAGAAGGCCAGGGCCCGGTGGAGTGCCGCGGGCGGGGCCGGGTGGCCGTCCGCCCAGTCCCGGTGGCCCTCGACGTGCTCGGCGAACGGTGTCGCCGGTCCGTCCGAGGGCAGCGCGGCGCAGGCGTCCAGCAGGATCGCCATGATCTCGGAGGAGATCGCGGTGGTGTCGTCGGGCGCTCGGTAGCCGGGGACGGGCGTCCCGTACACGAGGAAGTAGCGCTGCGGGTCCCGGAGCGCCCAGTCCCGCAGGGCGTGCGCCAGCGCGGTCACGTCGGCGCCGGCCTGCGAGGCCGCGCGGAAGGTGTCGGCGAGGCTGCGGTACGCGTCCCTGACGAGCTCGGTGATCAGCGCGTCCCGGCCGTCGAAGTACCGGTACAGCGCGGGTCCGCTCATGCCCATCTGCTTGGCGATCGCGTTGAGGGAGAGTGCCGACGCGCCTGCCGTGGCGATCTGCTCCCATGCGCGTTCCTTGATCTCCGTACGCACCTGCGCGCGGTAGCGCGCACGCGGGGTCCGTGCGACCTGCTCCGTCACCGGCCTACCGCCTCTCCGTCGCCGCGGCCCTCGCAGCGTCCTGTTAGAGGTTATCACGAAAGCTATTGACTATCCGTGACGGATTGCGTTAGAACCTCTCACGAACACGAAGTCAGGTAACGAAAGTCGAGCACCCCGGAGGTCGCCATGAACGCCGAGCACGCCAAGCGCACGGAGCAGGCCGAGCGCACGGAGCAGGCCGAGCGCACGGAGCAGGCCGAGAACACGGAGCAGGCCGAGAACACCGGGCGCGTGGAGACGGCGAACCGGCACCTGGAGCGCGTCCGGTGCGTGGAGGGCGCCGAAGAGCTCCTCGAGGTCGTGCTGCCGGGCAGGGTCGAGCCCGAGGGCCTCCGGATCCGGCGGGGAGCCGTACCCGTCCCGGGCCCTGGCCAGGTCGTGGTCCGGATGGAGGCGACCGGCGTCTCCTTCGCCGAGCAGCAGATGCGGCGAGGCCGCTACTACGACCAGCCGCCGTTCCCGTTCGTCCCCGGCTACGACCTCGTCGGGACGGTCCGGGCGACCGGCGAGGGAGTCGGGCGGGGCCTGGCCGGCACCCGGGTCGCCGCGCTGCTCAAGGTCGGCGGCTGGGCCAGCCATGTCCTCGTCGACGCGGCGGACGTGGTCCCCGTGCCCGACGGGATCGGCGCGGCGGAGGCGGAGACCCTCGTCGTCAACGGCATCACCGCCTGGCAGATGCTGCACCGCAAGGCACGTGTCCGCACGGGGCACACCGTCGTGGTGCACGGTGCGAACGGCGGCGTCGGATCGGTCCTGGTCCAACTGGCCCGGTCCGCCGGCGCGCAGGTGATCGGCACGGCGTCCACGCGCCACCACGAAGCCCTGCGGGAGCAGGGCGTCGTCCCCGTCGACTACCGCGCCGGCGACGTCGCAGCGCGGATCCGGGAACTCGCCCCGCACGGAGTGGACGCCGTCTTCGACCACGTCGGCGGCCGCGGCATCGTCGACTCCTGGCGCCTCCTCGCCCCCGGCGGCACGCTGGTCTCGTACGGCAGCGCCTCGACCAGGGACGACGAGGGCTCCAAGCAGTGGCCCGTCCTCAAACTGCTCGGCCGGGTGTGGCTGTGGAACGCCCTGCCCAACCGCCGCCGTGCGTACTTCTTCAACGTCTGGGCCGGCCGCGCGCTGGCCCGGAACCGGTTCCGCGCCCGCCTCCGCGCCGACCTCACCCAGGTCTTCACAGCCCTCCAGCGCGGAGAGGTCACCGCCCGGATCGCCGCCCGGCTCCCACTCACCCGCGCCGCCGAAGCCCTGCGGCTGGCCGAGTCGGGCACCGTCGCCGGAAAGGTCGTCCTGCAGCCGTAGCACCACGCCGCCCGAAGCGAAGCACGCGCGGGACCGCTCCCGCCGTCACCGCTCGGCGCCGGTCGTGGCGCCGACCGTGCGGGCGACGGCGAAGGGTCCCGCCGGAGACCGGCGGGACCCTTGGACTTGCCTGTTCAGGCGCGGAATCGGCTTCTCCCGTCCCGGCGCGGGCGGGGAACCGCGCTCACCGCGGCCGCCCCTTGGCTGCTCACCTCGGGGTGAACACCAGCAGTCGGTCCAGGAGAAGGGACGACAGGGCAGGGCGAGTGAGCGTCTGCGGCTGCATGTAGGCGCGGGCCACAGCGCGGATCCTGGTCATGTCGACGGGACGGTCGGTCCCGTACTGCGAGCAGAAGTTGGTTTTGGCGGAGGGGAGTTCGGTCACGTGCGGCCCGGTGGGTCCGGCGTTGCCGGCGCGGCTGAACGTCCAGGCGTAGAACTTGTCCGCGTTCGGACGGTCGCCGAGGAAGTCCCGTGCGGTGCCCTCCAGTTCGCGGTTGTTCTCCGCGGTCAGGGACACGGCCGCCCTGGGGCCCGCGTACATCGCGATGCTCGAGTAGCTGGCCTGCCGGGTGGCCACGTGGTTGGTGCCGTAGGCGACGGCGAAGGAGCCGTCCGGCAGGCGGAAGTTCCGGGTGATCGGGTCGTCGGCGTCGTTGGACAGCGCGGCCACCCCTGTGATGGGCGGATCGGTCACCAGGTTCTCCTGCAGTCCCGGATTCGACTCCTCGAAGCCGCGCCTGACGACGATGTCCCGTGCCTTGTAGCCCGGGTGGGCTGCGATGATCCGTTGCCGCAGGTGCTGCAGCGTGGGGTTGAGGTCGAGCTCGGTGGCACCGGTCCCGGAGACGCGCATCCGGGGGACGGGCAGGGGGTTCGGACGGTAGACGGGCTTCGTCTGGTTCTGGGAGTGGCCCTGCGGCCGCACCCGGAAGACCTCGATCGGGGGTGCCGCGCGGTAGTCGTCGAGCGCCTTCTCGAAGCCGGGCTTGGCCACGATCGTGCGGATGCCGATCAGGAACTCGTCGGACCGCTTGCCGAGGCCGAGCCGGTACATGGCCGGAGGGATCGTCATGTTGTTGGTCCCGCGGCCCAGCCCGGAGGCCGCCAGCATCCGGTCGACCTCGTCCCTGGTGCGCCGGTTGCCCGTGATCACCAGGGCGAACGGCTTGCTGTACGGCGTCCTGCCGTTGGTGCGCACCGTCTTGTTGTTGACCGGGTCGACCACGGAGGTCCACACGACCGGTCCGGTGTGCAGCGACCCCTTGATCCGGGTGAGGTCGACACCGAAGTACTCCTCCGGCGGTGGCGTCGTACCGATCATCACGACGGCCTCGTCCTGCCGCAGGCGCCACGACCGGGGCGGGTTGGTGTTCGGCGCCTGCCCCGGTACCTCCGGCAGGCCGGTGAGGATGTAGGGCGACTGGGGGTTGGGCCACATGCCGCTGAAGACGGTTCCGTCGCAGTACCTGCCGTTGAGGTCGAAGACGCCCTCGGTGCCCGACTGCGACACGTAGCCGGACTCGGCCAGCCGGCGCTTGAACCGCGCCACCTGCCGGCTGGTGTCCGAGTGCGGAGAGCCGTGGTCGGTGACCGCGGTCGGGGACCCCTTCGAGGCGCCCGAAGCCGATGCTTCGGGAGGGGCGGCTGCCATGGCGAACGGCGCGGCCACGATCATGGCCAGCAGGGCGAGGACACCGGGGCGTCGACGTAGAGAGGAACGGACCATATGCGATCTTTACCTCCCTCGCCCCTCCGAGTCCGCGTCACCACCGCGTAGCCGGCCGCGGAAATCACGCACACGGAGCAGGTACGCGGCGGTCGCCGTGACGGGTGGGGCGTACATGAGCGGTGGGGGCCGACATGACGACGCGTCGTGACGGGTGGGATTGGTGTGACAGATGAGGCTGACGTGATGAGTGAGGCTGCGGGCGAGGCCGGAGTAACGGGCGAGGCCGGCGTAACGAGTGTGGCTGGTGTGGCCGGTGTCGGTGACGCCAGTGAGGCCGGTGTGACGGGTGAGGCCGGGTGACTGATGAGGCCGGTGTGACTGGTGAGGCCGGTGTGACGGGTGAGGCCGGGTGACTGATGAGGCCGGTGTGACTGGTGAGGCCGGTGTGACGGGTGAGGACCGGGCTGCAGGTGCCGTGGTGGGCTCCGCTGTGGGGGACGCGCTCGGAGCCCCGTTCGAGTTCACCCTGGAAGGCGGCTTCTCCGCCCGCTTCCCGGATGAGCAGGCCGGCGGGGAGATGTGCGGAGGCGGCGGCTGGGAGCCCGGTGAGGCCACCGATGACACGCAGATGGCCGTGCACCTCGCAGAGTCCCTGTTGGAGCGGGGTGGGCTCGATCTCCCCGACGTCTTCGCCCGCTTCCAGCGGTGGGCGTCCGACGAGCCGAAGGACATCGGCCTGCAGACCGAGGACGTGCTCACCAACGGATCCCCGTGGGATCTGGCGGCGGAGCTCCACTTCCGGACCACGCACCGCGCGGCCGGAAACGGCTCGCTCATGCGCGCCACGACCTCCGGCGTCTTCTTCGCCGGCGGGGGCCGCCAGGTGACGATGGACGCCGCCCGCCGCATCGCCGCGCTCACCCATGGCGACGCCGCCGCCTGGGAGGGCACCGCGATCTACCACGAGCTTCTGCGGGTCGCACTGGACGGCGAGGACCCGCTTGCCGCCGTCCCCGACACGCTCACCGCGGTGGAGGCGGAACACCGGGAGCGGTACGCCGTCGTCCTGGACCCGGACTGGCATCCTGACCAGGCCACCGAGTTCAACGGCGCGGTGTGGCCGTGCCTGGGCTCCGCGGTCTGGGCGCTGCGCACCACGAACTCGTTCGAGGCCGCGCTCCGGGCCGCCGTCGACCTCGGCGGGGACACCGACACCGTCGCCGCGGTCACCGGCGGACTCGCCGGAGCCGTCCACGGACTCGACGCGATCCCCACCCGCTGGACGCGGCCACTCCACGTCCCGCTGCCGGGCGGCGGCGGCCGCACACTGGCCCTGTGCGACCTCGTCCGGCTGGGCCGACGGCTCGACGAGAGGGGCACTCGGTAGCCGAACGGCTCGCTGTCGGTGCGGTGTGCCAGAGTCCTCGCATGCTGAAGATCGTGGTGGGGACGGAGAACGGGGAGCGGCACGTCCAACCGTCGTGAGTCCCGCGGCCAGCACAGCAGTCCCAAGGTTTTGTGCTGCCTCATCGGAGGTCGAAACGCCAGGTCAGCGGCACGAGGCGAGTGTGCTCGTCCGGATCTGTGCCGACGGCCACAGCGAGGACGCTCCTCCGAGGCGCATACTGAGCCATGACAAAGCCTGCTGCGTCCAAGCGTCACCTGCCCACCAGCCCCTTTGCGGCCCCGGTCGCACCGGTTCCCAAGCACTTCGCCGTGGGCGACCAGGTCACCCACGACATGTACGGTCTCGGTCGAGTGATCGGCATCGAGGACGGGGTGGCGGCGCTGGTGGATTTCGGCCCCGCGCAGAAGCGGATCTTGAGCCCCTACACCAGGATGACAAAGCTGTAGGACCGCTGTGCCCGGTCAGGGCACACCGGGTCCCTTCCGGGACCCGCAATGAAAGAGGGAGTACTCCCATCGACTTGACCTCGCTGTTCTCCGCCCGGCAGGGGCAACCCCGCAGCTCTGCCCCGGCATCGCCGCCTCCGTCGACCGACCCCTTCCGGGCCCCTGACTTCGGTGGGTGCGAGACCTCGCCGCTCGAGGACGCTCAGGAGCAGACGTGGGCCGCGCCTCGCGCGGCCCACGCAAGGCGCGGCCCGAGGCGGCGCTAGCTTTCCCGAACGACGCCGACGCCGACGCCGACGCTGATGCCGACACCGACGCTGATGCCGGTGCCGGCATGGGCCACCGGGCACCGGCCGGCTCGCCGCCCCATGGCCCGGAGCTGGAACGGTCGGGCTTCGGCGAGTGCCCGGGGCACGCTCGGGCGGGGACCGTCCTGGGTGACGGCGGATGCGCCGCGGGCCTTCGGTGCCGTCCGGTCTCGGTTTCCGGCCGGCCCGCCACCCGACCGGGTCAGGCGGGCTGCGCGAGATCCAGTACCCATACCGTCCCGTCGGGACCCTTCGCCGTACCGACGCCCACGTCTCGATATGCGCAGTCGAGCATGTTCTCCTGATGGATCGACCCGTCCATCCAGTCCTCGACCACGGCCGACGGATCCGAGACGTCCCGGTCCAGGTTCTCTCCCCAGGCGCTCCAGTCGTACCCGGCGGCGCTGATCCGCTCGTCCGCGTGCTGTCCTTCCGGGTTCTCGTGCCCGAAGTACCCGCGCGCCACCATGTCCGCGGCGTGCTTGCGGGCGGCCTCGCCGAGCCGCGGGTCGATCCTCAGCGGGGTACAGCCGGCCTGTGCCCGGCGGGCGTTGACGAGTCCGGTGAGCCGTTGTGCGGGCCCCACTGCTGCGGGGGTGGGGCTGGGAGTGCTGCGTGCGGGGGTGGGCGTGGGGGTCGGCGTGGGCGACGGGGCCGACGGGGCGGGGGACGCGACCGCCGTGCGGTCGGTGCCGGGCTCGGGCGCCCGCTCGGAGCCGGGCCACAGCAGGGCGAGCAGGAGCGCGCCGGCCAGCGCTCCGCCCCCGGCGGCGCCGACGACGGGCCACCTCGTCGCGGCCCCTCCCGCCGCTTCACCTCCGGTCCCCGGGCCCGGTGAGGGGTGCACCCCGCTTGCGGCGACCGAGGGGTCGGCGGAACCGGCGGAACCGGATGAGCCGGCGGAACCGGTGGGACCGGATGAGCCTGCGGAAGCGGAATGACCGCTCAGGCCGTACAGGTGGGGCGGTGCGGCCGGGTAGCCGTGCAGGGGTACGACGAGCGCCGTGCCCGCCAGCAGACCCTGCGGCGGCACGAGGTCCGTCCAGTGCTTGGCGCACGCGGGGCAGGTGCGCGCGTGCCTGGCGATCCTCTTGCGCCACACGGACGAGGGCGTACCGTCCCAGCCCGCGGTGACCTCTCCCAGTTCCCCGCAGCGGGCACGGAGGCCGACGGCGCGAACGACGACTCGGCTCACCTCCAGTCGCTCCTTCATGCGCTGCACGCGCACACCGGCGTGCTGGGGAGTCAGGCCCAGGGCCGTTGCCAACTCGTCCCGGGTGAGGCGGCCGGCGGCCTCCTCCCACCACAGGGCGAGGACCTCCCGGTCGTTCTCGTCGAGCCATCGGGTCGCTTCGGCCACCTCTCGGCGCTGTCCCGAGAGTTCGAGTCGGAGGATGGTCAGGTCGACGAAGTCGGGGCCGCGGTCGGCGCCTTCGGGAACGGAGTCGAGGGGGGCTGCGGTGTCGCGCTGCCTGCCGTGCCAGCGGTGACGTATCTCGTTCACGGCTATGGCCACCATCCAGGAGCGGAAGCGCGCCGGCTCCCGCAACCCGCTCAGGCCGTGGAGCACGCGGAGCATGGTGTCCTGGACGACGTCGTCCACATCGGTGTGACCGTCCAGCGCGCGTCCCACGATGTTGTAGACCAGCGGCAGGTAGTCCGCGACCAGTTGCTCCTGCGCATGCCGGTCCCCGTCGCGCGCGGCGGTGACGATGTCGACCCCGTGCAGGTTTTCCCTTTTCATCCGCTCCTCCGCCCTTCCTCCCCCCTCCACGAAACCGGTCGTCGGGGTACGCCTCGGCGACCGGCCGAGACGCCCGCACGCATGCCCTGCGGTTCGAGTCAGGGACAGTACCGCACGTGTGTTCCGGTTCCCGCCGGCCCTGGCGCCCTCCGTCCGTGGCCGGCAGCCACCCCGGCGCCTCTCGGCCGGCCGGTCTCCGCTCCAGGGACACGACGGCCGACGCACTGCCCGCACGGACGGGCCGCCGCGGAGCCCTCCGGGACTTCGGCCCGGTGGCGACCGGGATCGCGTTTGGCGGGAGTCGCTCCCGCAACCGACGCCGGCCTCCTGCGGAATCCGTTCCGGAAAACCTGTTATGCGGGCTGCGCGGACCGCTCTCCTGTGCGCCGGACCGACCGGCCCGGGAAGGAGCCACCATGCACCACCAGGAACGCCGTCACGCGCACAAGCGGGGCGGGAGCCGGCCGTCGCCCCCGGCGACGCACGACCTTCCGGAGATACCCGGCGACACCCGATCCCTGGGTCACCGCAGGTCGCGCGCATTGAGAAGGCGGCAGCGTCGGACGCGGGCCGGCAAACTCGTCGTCGCCGCGCTGACCGGTTTCACGGTCACCGTGGGGGTGGGCTACGCCCTGAGCGGCCACGGGGACGGTGCACGGACCGATGCGTCGAATCGGGTGGAATCCCTGGAGAGCGAACCCGAAGCGCCCCCGGCCGAGGCGTCCGTCACACCCCGGCCCCGGACGTCCGCGTCCCCCACGGCCTCGGCGTCCGCCACGGCGACGCCCACGGCGGAACCGTCCGGGACCGGGAGCCCCGACGCCCGTCGCGGGTCCGGTGCGGACACGGCCCGCTCCGCGCCCGTGAACCGGCCGCGTCCGACGCGGTCGACCGCGACGCCGACCCCCGCGCGCACCGCGGGCACCCCCCGTCCCGTGGGCTCGGCGTCCGGCGCAGCCGCAGAACTCGCCCGGGAAGTGGTCCGCCTGGCCAACGAGGAGCGGGCAAAGGCCGGCTGTGCACCGCTGCGCACCGACGACCGCCTTCAGGCCGCCGCTCAGGGCCACGCCGATGACATGGCCGCTCGCAACTACTACGAGCACGACAGTCCGGACGGAAGGGACCCGGGTGACCGGATCGGAGCGGCGGGCTACGACTGGCGAAAGTGGGGCGAGAACATTCACAAGGGTCCGAAGGACGCCGCTACCGCGATGCGGGACTGGATGAACAGCCCCGCGCACCGCGACAACATCCTCGACTGCGGCTTCAAGGACCTGGGTGTCGGCGTCAACCTCAGCTCCAACGGCCCCTGGTGGGTTCAGGACTTCGGCACTCCGAGCTGACCGGCGGCCGAGCCCCCGATGCCGCCCGGCCGAGCAGGGCAGAGTGGTGCGGGGCAGAGTGGGGTGGGGCGAGCAGGGCGCACGGGGCGGTGCGGGGCCGTGACCGGTCGCCCGTTCCGGTCACGGCCCCGCAGGTGGGGAGGTCGGTCACCGACGCGTCAGCAGCAGCCGCCCTCGGCGGCCGGTTCCTTCGTGCCGGTATCGGGCGAGGCCTGGCCGGTGCAGCAGGCACTGCCCGGTTGCCTGGCCAGGGAGTCGGCGTCGGCCTTGACGACGTACACCTCCCAGGGCTCCAGGCCGGGGCCGCGGACCCAGACCTTGTCCTGGAGGGCGTAGCAGCAGGCGGTGTCGTTCTCCTCCGTCGTCTCCAGGCCGGCCTCGCTCAGCCGGCCGGTGGCGGCGTGGACGGCCTCCGTCGACTCGACCTCGACGCCGAGGTGATCCAGCCGGGTGTCCTCGTTCGGGACGCCCTCGATCAGGACGAGCTTCAGCGGGGGTTCGGCAATGGCGAAGTTGGCGTAACCGTCGCGGCGTTTGGCGGGCTCGGTGCCGAAGAGCCTGCTGTAGAAGGCGATCGACGCGTCGAGATCCGGGACGCGCAGTGCGAGTTGTACGCGAGACATGGCGAACCTCCTTGTGCGGGGCGGGTTTTCAGCGGCCACCGGACGTGGTCGCCGGGGCGGCGGTGCCGATCTGGAGCGTGGTGGGGGCGGCGCAGCATCCGCCGCCGGACTGCTCGGCGTTCTCCGGCTCGTCGTAGAGGCCCGCGCCACCGCACACGCCTGTCTCCGGGAGGGTGAGTTCGACGCGCTCGGCGGCCTCCCGGTCGCCCGCCATGGCGGCGGCGATGGAGCGGACCTGCTCGTAGCCGGTCATCGCGAGGAACGTCGGGGCGCGGCCGTAGGACTTCATGCCGACCAGGTAGACGCCCTCCTCGGGGTGGGAGAGCTCCTTGGCCCCGTGCGGGTAGACGGTGCCGCAGGAGTGGGCGTTGGGGTCGATCAGCGGGGCCAGCGCGGTGGGCGCCTGGAGGCGCTCGTCGAGGCCGAGGCGGAGTTCGGAGAGGAAGGACAGGTCGGGGCGGAATCCGGTCAGGACGATGACCTCGTCGACCGGGTCGAGGCGGCGGCCGTCCTCGGCGACGAGGGTGATGCGGTCGCCGTCGCGTTCCACGGCCTGTGTGCGGAACCCGGTGACGGCGCTCGCGTGGCCGGCCTCGACGGCTTCCCTGGCGCGCAGGCCCAGGGCGCCCCGGGCGGGGAGCTGGTCCGCTTCGCCGCCGCCGTAGGTGTCGGCGCCGATGCCGCGGCGCAGGATCCACACCGCGTGCGTGCCGTCGCCGTCCTCCTCCTTCGCGAGGTCGGCGAGGAGGGCCAGGGCGGTGAAGGCGGAGGCGCCGGAGCCGACGACGGCGGTGCGACCGCCGGCGTAGCGGGCGCGTACCTCGGGGTCGTTCAGGTCCGGGACGCGGTAGGAGATGCGGTCTGCGGCCGACTTCTCGCCGAGGGCGGGCAGTCCGTCGGCGCCCACCGGGCTCGGCACGGACCAGGTGCCCGAGGCGTCGATGACGGCGCGGGCGCCGATCCGCTCCTCGCGTCCGTCGGCGGACCGGACGTGCACGGTGAAGGGCTGCTCGTTCCGCCCGGCGTCGACGACGCGGTCGCGGCCGGCGCGGGCGACACCGGTGACCGTCGTGCCGTAGCGGACCTTGTCGCCGAGGGCGTCGGCGAGGGGCTGCAGGTACCGCTCGGCCCAGTCGCCGCCGGTGGGATAGGACGAGGCGTCGGGGCGGACCCAGCCGGCCGGGGCGAGGAGCTTCTCGGCGGCAGGGTCGACGAGCTCGCTCCAGGTCGAGAAGAGGCGGACGTGGGACCACTCGCGCACGGCGCTGCCCGCGGCGGGTCCGGCCTCCAGGACCAGGGGTTCGATGCCGCGCTCGACGAGGCGGGCGGCCGCGGCCAGGCCGACCGGGCCGGCTCCGACGACCACGACGGGCAGCCGCTCGGCGGTCGGCACGCTGTTGATGGGCACAGCCACGGGATTCCCCTTTGCTTCGACGTTCGTCGATGTTCTGTCCGGCCAGGGTGGCACCCGATTAGATAATCGTCAACATAGACATGCATCGAATTTGCTGAGGTGTCGCATCCCTCGCCAGCCTGGTTCGATGTATGTCAACATAGATGGATGTCGCATGAGAAGCTGCTGCCGCTGCTGGAGCCCGAGGTCTCCGAGGCCGTGGCGCCGTGCTGCCCGCCGCTGACCGAGCGCCCCTTCACGGCCGAGGAGGCCGAGACGGCCGCGCGGATGTTCAAGGCGCTCGGCGACCCGGTGCGTGTGCGGCTCTTCTCGGCGGTGGCCTCGCACGAGGGCGGCGAGGCGTGCGTGTGCGACATCTCCGACGTCGGCGTGTCCCAGCCGACCGTCTCCCACCACCTGAAGAAGCTCAAGGACGCCGGCCTGCTCACCTCCGAGCGGCGCGGCACCTGGGTCTACTACCGCGTGGAACCGTCCGTGCTGGCCGCGATGGGCAGACTGCTGACGATCGCGCCGCCCCCGGCCTGACCGGCACGGCGGGTACGGCCGACCAGGTTCGCGATCCGGCGTGCGGCGTCCCGCGCCGGACGGCCGACGCCGATCAGGGTCGCGGAGGCGGGCCCGGTCCAGTCGCCGTAGCCGAGCAGGTGCAGGCGCGGCTCGTCCACGGACTGCGTCCCCGTGACGGCGATACGGCCGCGCGGGCCGCGTAGACCCAAAGGCGCCAGATGGGACAGAGCCGGGCGGAAGCCTGTGCACCAGATGACCGTGTCGGCCTCGGCGCGGGTGCCGTCCGCCCATGCGACACCGTCGGGCACGAGGCGGCCGAACATCGGTTCCGCCTTCAGCAGGCCGAGGTCCCGGGCCTCGCGGACGGGCGGTACGGCGACGATGTCGCCCAGCGAGGCCACCCCGCCGGTGTCCGAGCGCCCCTCGTCGAGGGCGCGGCGGCGGGCGGTGGCGGCGTCGAACAGGGCACGCCCGTCGATGTCGTCGGCGAGGAAGCGGGGCGGGCGCCGGGTGACCCAGGTCAGGGTGGTGTCGTACGCCAGGTCGGCGGCGATCTGGGCGCCGGAGTTGCCGCCACCGACCACGATCACGCGTCGGTCGGCGAGTTCGGCGGGGCTGCGGTACTCGGCCGCATGCAACTGGCGCCCCTCGAAGGCTGCTCGGCCGGGGACGGCAGGGAGGAAAGGCCGCCACCAGGTGCCGGTGGCGCTGATCACCGCACGGGCGCGCCAGGTGCCGGAGTCGGTCTCCACCCGCAGGCGGCCGCCGTCGCGGTGGACCCCGGCGACGCGTACGGGGCGCTCGACGGGCAGTTCGTACCGCTTCTCGTAGTCGGTGAGGTAGTCCACCACGTGCTGCGCGTCGGGGTGGATCTCGCCGGGCTGCGGCGGCATCAGGCGGCCCGGCAGTGAGGAGTAGGCGGCCGGGGAGAACAACCGCAGCGAGTCCCATACGTGTTGCCAGGCGCCGCCCGGTGCGGCCTGCGCGTCGAGGACCACGAAGTCGAGGCCCAGGCGGCGCAGGTGGTAGCCGGCGGCGAGTCCGGCCTGGCCGCCGCCGATCACCACGACCTGCGTGCTGCGGCTCATTCGGCTGATCGTCCAGGCATGAAGACGAGGGCGACCAGGGCCAGGCCGACGGCCCCGCCGACGAGTTGCATGCCGATGAACCCGGCGACCGATCCGGGCGCGATGCCCGCGAAGGTGTCGGTGAAGGCCCGGCCGATGGTCACCGCCGGGTTGGCGAACGACGTGGACGAGGTGAACCAGTACGCCGCCCCGATGTAGGAGGCGACGGCCACGGGGGCGTACTGCAGGCGGTGGGTTCGGGCCAGGCCGAAGATCAGCAGGATCAGGCCCGCGGTCGCGACGACCTCGCCGAGCAGCAGGTGCCCGGCCGAGCGGTCGTGGGTGGACCACTTCACGAGGGGCTGGCCGAACATCGCGTCCGCCAGGATCGCGCCCCCGATCCCACCCGCGATCTGCGCCGGCAGGTACACGGCCACCTCGCGCGGGGTGACGCCGGCGCCGCCGCGGCGGGCGGTCCACCACTCGGCCAGGGTGACGACCGGGTTGAAGTGCGCGCCGGAGACCGGGCCGAGCAGCAGGATCAGGATGCCGAGTCCCAAGACGGTGGCCGTGGAGTTGGCCAGCAGTTGCAGGCCGACGTCCTCGGTCAGCTCGGTGGCCTGGATGCCGGAGCCGACCACGACTGCCACCAGCAGGGCGGTGCCCACGAGTTCGGCGGCGGCCCGTGCGACGAGCGGAGTGCGCGGCGGAGTGGCGCCGGGCGCGGGGGCGATGGTGTCGGTGGCGGCGTTGGTGACGGCGTCGGTGGCGGTGGTGGCGTCGGTGGCGGTGGCGGTGGCGGCGGTGGCGGCGGTGGCGTCGGGCGCGGGGCCGGCCGGCGTGTACTCCGCGGTCGGGGTGGCTTCAGCGGGGGTCATGGACAGGCCCTCTTGTTCTCTGCGGCGACGCGGGCGGACTCGGCCAGGTCGGCGAACTGGCCGGCGAGCTGGGCGATGACGTCCGGGCGCAGCTTGTAGTACGTGTACCGGCCGCACGGCTCCGTCTCGACGACCCCGGCCTCGCGCAGCACTCTCAGGTGGTTGGAGAGGTTGGTCTGCTTGGCGCCGGTCTCCTCCACCAGGTGGGTGGTGCACAGCGTCTCTCGGGCGAGCAGGGTCACGATCCGGAGCCTGAGCGGGTCGCCCAGCACCCGGATCAGGTCAGTGTCGACTGACGTCATCATGTACTGATACTGTCACATCAGTGGTGGCTGACACCACCGGGTGCTGACGTCATTCGCACCCGATGCCGTCGTGAGACAAGAGAGACCGTCGATGTCCGACAAGCCTTCTGTGCTGTTCGTCTGTGTCCACAACGCCGGCCGCTCCCAGATGGCCGCCGCCTGGCTGACCCACCTGGCCGGGGACCGTGTCGAAGTCCGCTCCGCCGGCTCCAACCCGGGCGCGGGTGTCAACCCGGCCGCCGTTCAGGCCATGGCGGAGGTCGGCGTCGACATCTCCGCCGAGGTGCCGAAGATGCTCACCGTCGACGCCGTCCGGGAGTCGGACGTCTGCATCACCATGGGCTGCGGCGACACCTGCCCCGTCTTCCCCGGCAAGCGGTACCTGGACTGGCAGCTGGAGGACCCGGCCGGCCAGGGCGTCGAGGCCGTGCGCCCGATCCGCGACGAGATCAAGGTGCTGGTCGAGGACCTGATCAAGCAGATCGCGCCGGAGCCCCAGGCATGAGCACGGCGACAGACACGACCACGGGCATCCGCGACGTCATCGTCATAGGCTCCGGCCCCGCCGGATACACCGCCGCCCTCTACACCGCCCGCGCCTCGCTGCGGCCGATGGTCTTCGAGGGCGCGGTCACGGCGGGCGGCGCGCTGGTGCAGACGACCGAGGTGGAGAACTTCCCCGGCTTCCGCGACGGCATCATGGGCCCGCAGCTGATGGACGACATGCGCGCCCAGGCCGAACGCTTCGGCGCCGAACTCGTCCCCGACGACGTCGTCGAGGTCGACCTGGCCGGCTCCGTCAAGACCGTCACCGACAGCGCGGGGACCGTCCACCGGGCGAAGGCCGTCATCGTGGCGACCGGCTCGCAGCACCGCAAGCTGAACCTGCCGGGCGAGGACCGGCTCTCCGGCCGGGGCGTGTCGTACTGCGCGACCTGCGACGGCTTCTTCTTCCGCGAGCACGACATCGTGGTGGTCGGCGGCGGTGACACGGCGATGGAGGAAGCCACCTTCCTCTCCCGCTTCGCCCGCTCCGTGACCGTCGTCCACCGCCGCGACACCCTGCGGGCCTCCAGGACCATGCAGGACCGCGCGTTCGCCGACCCCAGGATCTCCTTCGCCCTCGACCGCGAGGTCGCCGAGATCCACGAGGACGGCGGCAGGCTCGCCGGCCTCACCCTGCGCGACACGATCACCGGCGAGAGCTCCCACCAGGCAGCCACCGGCCTGTTCGTCGCCATCGGCCACGACCCGCGCACCGACCTGGTCACCGGCCAGCTCGACCTCGACGCCGAGGGCTACCTCAAGGTCGCCTCCCCCTCCACCCGCACGAACCTCCCCGGTGTCTTCGGCGCCGGCGACGTGGTCGACCACACCTACCGGCAGGCGGTCACCGCGGCCGGTTCCGGCTGCGCGGCCGCCCTGGACGCCGAGCGATACCTCGCCGCCCTGAGCGACACCGGCACCGCGGGCGAACCCGTCGCAGCGGCCGTCTGACCCCCGAACCGAGACGGACGGCAGGAACTGCCGGTGCGTACGGGGCACGGCAGTGCTCGCGCGGTGGTGGCACGGAGCTCTCGGAGCCGTGCGTTCGTATGCTGACCCGCGGTGGCGCGGACGGGATGGACGGACGGACGGGCGGGCGGTGCGGTCGGTGGCGACGTTTGTGCTGGTGCACGGGGCGATGCACGGAGGCTGGTGCTGGTCCCCGGTACGCCGGAGACTCACCGCGGCCGGGCACGAGGTGTTCGCCCCCAGCCTGACCGGACAGGGCGAACGGCGTGACGCGCTCACTCCCGAGATCGGTCTGACGACCCATGTACGCGACCTCACCGAACTGTTGTGGTTCGAGGACCTCACCGACGTGCACCTGGTGCTGCACAGCTACGCCGGTGTACTCGCGGGCCCGCTCGCCGAAGCCGTCGGCGAACGGCTGGCCTCGCTGACCTTCCTCGCGGCCTTCCTCGTGGAGCCGGGGGAGTGCCTGCTGGACGTGGAGCCGCCCGAGGTCGCCGACCGCTACCGGCGGACCGCCCGGGAGCACGGCGAGGGGTGGTTCCTCCCACCGGCACCGGCGTTCCTGGAACAGTGGGGCATCCCGGACGACCTGCGTTCCCACGTGGGCGAACGGCTGACGGCCTTTCCACTGCGGTGCCAGACCGACGCCGCCCACTACGATCCTGCGCCGCTCGCGGCCCTTCCCACCACCTACATCCGGCACACCCGGCCACCGCTGGAGAGCCTCCACCGCTCCTACGGCCGTGCGGTGCGGGCGGGTTGGGACATCCGCGAGATCGCCTGCGGACACGACGCCATGCTGGCCGAGCCCGAGCGGACGGCGGCGCTGCTGGAGTCGATCGCGCGCGGCCGGTAGCGCCTGGTCCCCTGCGTCCTGCGGCGCCGGTCCGCCTGCCGCGTCAGGCGATCGACGGATCGGCCTCGTCCTCCACCGTCCACTCCGTGTCCCGCAGCAGCGCGTCCAGCATCGCACTCGTGCCGCCCGTCACCCCCGTGAGCAACGCCGCCACCGCCAGCGCGCACAGCAGCCACGCCAGCGGTCCCGGCATCGACGACTTGGCCACCAGGAGCACCGGCAGGCACAGGAGCGTCGCCAGGACGCCGCCACCCAGTATCGGAAGATGCACCGGCGGGCGGAACTTCGCGTTTCGCGGCAGCGCCTTCGCCTTGCGGCTGGGC
>NZ_JBJZOJ010000053.1:0-54850 GCF_047200655.1 Streptomyces sp. MS06 | reverse complement strand
CCTGCCCACCGCGGCGAGCGAGGACTGAGACGGCGCACCGTGACCGGACGTACGGCGCTCTGCCGGGCGGCCTTCCGCTCCACCGCGGGAGGCCGCGGTCCGTCAGCGCTGCTCGTGCCGGGCCGTCAGTTCGCCGGCGACGTGCGCCGCCCACTCCTCGATGCGGGCGAAGTCCCGGAAGTCGCCGCCCTTGCCGTTGCGGATGATCATCCGCGCGAGGCGGCCCTTGGCGCCCTCCTCGAGGCAGCCGCCGAAGGTGATGTGCTCGCGGGCGTCGAGCCGGGCCATGGCCCGCCGCACGGCGGGCACCGGCGGGATGTCCCGTTCGGACGCGGAGGCGTCGAGCGGGCCGCTGCTGAACAGCCACAGCGGGCGCTCCGCCAGGGCCCGCCGGTTCCGTTGCAGGAACCGGCGGGCGTCCCGGTGCCAGCGTCCGGCGTACAGTGCGCCGCCGACCACGACGGCGTCGTACGCGGTCACGTCCCGGACGCCGGCGGCGGGCAGCGCCTCGGCTGTCAGGCCCTCCTTGCCGAGCACGTCTGCCACGCTCTCGGCGATCCGCGCGGTCGACCCGTTCTTCGTGCCGTAGGCCACCAGTATGTTCGCGGTCATGGCGGTCCGCCTCCCTCGTATCGCTACAGCCTGCGCAGCCACTGGTCGGCCACGCCGTGCAGGGCTTGCTCCTCCGGCTGGACGCGGGCGTCGTCCAGCCGGTAGGTCAGCTTGTCCACGACGTCGACGACGCCGTCGACCTGCCGGGTCATCGACACGGCGATCTCCTTCTCGCTCCGCCGCTCGAGAATGCCGGAGAGAGTCACCACGCCCTCGGTCACGGCGACGTCGACGCCGCGCGGCGGCAGCCACAGGGCGTGCACCAGCACCTCGTCGACGACCTCGGCGCGGATGTCGGCGTCCGGCCGCAGGAACACCTTCAGCAGGTCGCGGCGGGTGACGATGCCGACCAGCCGGTCCTGTTCGTCGAGGACGGGCAGCCGCTCCACATGACTGCCCGCCATCGTGCGGGCGGCCTCGACGATGGAGTCCTCGGCGTGCGCGGTGACGGGCGGCTCGGTCATCAGCTGGCCGGCCGTGCGGGCACCGGCCTTCGCGGCGCGCCTGCGGGCGGCGGGGGTGAGGTCCGCGATCCGCAGCCGCTTCCTCGGCTCGTACGGGTCGGGGGTGCCGGCCTGCCGGGCCATCAGGTCCGTCTCCGAGACGACACCGATCACCTTGTCGTCCTCGTCGACGACCGGAAGTCCGCTGATGCGGTGCTCACCGAGCAGCCGGGCGACCTCCTTGAACGGGGTACCGTACTCGGCGCGGACGACCTCCGTGGTCATCACGGAGCCGACCTTGTCATGCTTCATCGGGTGTCCTTCCTCGTCCGGGTCCTCAGCGGAGCCGGCGCAGATAGGGGTCCTGGGCCCTGCGCGGCAGCAGGCGGACGTGCGCGTCGAGCACGGTCACGCCGCCCGGTGTCGCGAGGACGGGGTTGAAGTCCGCCTCGGCGAGCTGCGGCAGGTCGGCCGCCATGCGGGACAGCCGCAGCAGCAGTTCCTCCAGACCCTGGAGGTCCACCGGGCCGCCGCCCTCGGCGCCGAACAGCAGCGGTGCGCAGCGCGGTGCGGTGATCAGGTCGTGGACGTCCAGGTCGGTGAGCGGGGCGAGGCGGGCCGCCTGGTCGGCGAGCACGTCGGCCGCGGTGCCGCCGAGCCCGAACAGCACCAGCGGGCCGAAGACCTCGTCCTGGGCGACCCCGGCGAACAGCTCGATGCCTCGGCGCGCCAGCGGCTGGACGACGACACCGGTCAGCAGGCCCGCGAAGCGGGTCTCCAGGTCGCGGAAGGCGGCGCGTACCTGGGCGTCGCCCCGCAGGTCGAGGTGGACGGCGTGCTGGGCGCCCTTGTGCACCAGTCCCGGCCAGTGGCCCTTCAGCACGACCCGGCCGTCGGCGCCGCGCAACCGGTCCGCGGCCAGCACCGCGTCGTCCTCGGTCTCCGCCCAGGCCCAGGGCAGTTGCGGGATGCCGTAGCAGCCGAGGAGTTCGGCGCACACCCGGGGGTCGAGCAGTCCGCCCTCCGGATGGGTGTCGAGGTAGGTGTCGACGACCGTGCGGGCCCGGGCGGTGTCGATCTCGTCGAGGGCGGGGACGGTGCCGGCGGGCCGGGCGAGCCAGGCCGCGCGGTCGGCGGCGTGGGCCAGCGCCCGCGCGGCGGCCTGCGGTTCGGCGTAGGAGGGGACGGCGGTGTCCGCTCCGGCCGGCAGCAGTTCGACCGGCACGGCCTGTTCGAGGCGGACCGCGAGGACCGGTTTGGTCCTCTGGCCGGCCGCGTCGGTGACGGCCCGGACGAGGTCCTCTCCGGTGGCCGCGGCGACGGCTGTGGGCACCAGTGCGACGAGGACGGCGTCCGTGCCGCCGCTGCGGAGCAGCCGGTCCACGCAGGCCCGCAGCCGGTCCTCGGTGACGGCCGCGGTGGTGGTGACCGGGTTGCCGGCCGTGGCGCCCTCGGGCAGCACGGAGAGCAGTTCGTCGGCCAGGTCGGGGGTGGGCGGCGGCAGGGTGAGCCCGGCCTCCGCGCAGGCGTCGGCGGCGAGGACCCCGACGCCGACGGCGTTGGTGACGACGGCGACCCGGGCCCCGGCGGGCAGTGGCTGGGAGTGCAGCAGGGCGGCCGTCCCGGTCAGTTCGCCGCAGGAGCGGGTGGCGGTGATGCCGGCCTGGGTGAACAGTGCCGCCCGGGTCATGGTGCGGGGGGCGCCGGCCGCGGTGTGCGCGGCGGCGGCGCGCCGGCCGGCGTCGGTGCGGCCGGCGTCCACGGTGAGCACCGGCAGGCGTCGGGTCACCCGGCGGGCGGTGCGGGAGAAGGCACGCGGATTGCCGAACGACTCCAGATGCAGCAGGGCGAGGTCGGTACGGCCGTCGCTCTCCCACCACTGGAGCATGTCGTTGCCGCTGACGTCGTACTTGTCGCCGAGCGAGGCGAAGGAGGAGACGCCGATGCCGAGCCGGGACAGCCCCTCCAGCAGTGCGATGCCGACGCCGCCGGACTGCACGGCGACTCCCGCGGTGCCGGGGCGGGTGTGGCCGGCCGCGAAGGTGGCGTTCAGGCGGAGCTCCGGGTCGGTGTTGGCGACGCCGAGGCAGTTGGGTCCGGCCAGGCGCATGCCGTGGGTGCGGCAGGCCGCGAGCAGCGCGCGGGCCTGTTCGGCGTCGAGGCCGGCGGTCACCACCACCAGGGCCCGCACACCCGCCCGGCCGCACTCCTCGGCGGTGGCGGCGACCGAGGGGGCCGGCACGGCCAGCACGGCGAGGTCGGGGGTGCGGGGCAGGGCGGCGACGGAAGGGTAGGACGGCACCCCGAGGAGGGAGGTCACCGCCGGGTTGACGGCGAACAGGCGGCGGGTGAAGCCGCTCGTCCTGAGCTGGTGCAGTACGGCCCGCCCCACCGAGCCGGGTTTGCGGCCGGCGCCCACCACGGCGACCGCCTCGGGCCGCAGCAGGGGGCGCAGGCTGGCGACGTCGGCCGCCCGGCCGCGTGCCTCCACGGCGCTGAGGTAGGTGTCGTCCTGCTCGAGGGCGATGGTGCAGCGCACCTCGGGTCCGTCGAAGCGGCGGGTGACGCGCAGGCCGAGGTCGGTGAAGAGGCCGAGCACCTCGTGGTTCTCGCTCAGCGCGTCGGCCGTGAAGGCGGTGACGCCGTCCGCGCGGGCGGCGGAGATCAGGTGCTCGACGAGCAGGGTTCCGACGCCGCGGTGGTGCAGCCCGTCGGCGACGGCGATGGACATGTCGGCCTTGTCGCCGGTGCCGCCGGTGTCGTACTCCGCGAGTCCGATCACCTGCCCCTGCCGTTCGGCGAGCAGGGCCCGGTAGCCGGGGTGGGGGGCGGCGCAGGCCCGGTCGGCCGCGTCCTGGGCCGAGCGGGTGCTCGCGGAGAAGAACCGCAGCCGCAGGTTCTCCGGGGACATCTCCTCGTACAGGCCCCGGAGCTGCTCGCGGTCGCGCGCCTCCGGGGCGCGGATGCACGCCGTGGTGCCGTCCGCGAGCAGGGCGTGCACCGGTGTGCGGGTGAGCGTGTCGTGGTCCGTCATCGCGGCTTACCTCCGGCTTCTCTACACTTCGAGCGTCCAGCGGAACGCGTGCGGGTCCCATGGGCTGGACGGCGGTGACAGGGGGGCCGGTCGGCCCCCGCGGTCCCGCCTCTCGTCGAGGACGTCGAAGGAAGGGGCCGCATGGCCGGCCAGGGGAAGAAGGCGGCGAGACTGCCGCGCGGGGTCTATGAGGCGGAACTCAGCCGCTTGCAGGGCGAGTTGGTCAAGCTGCAGGAGTGGGTGCGGGCGGAGGGGGTCCGCCTGGTCGTCGTGTTCGAGGGGCGGGACGCGGCGGGCAAGGGCGGAACCATCAAACGGGTGGCCGAGCATCTCAACCCGCGGGTGGCGAGGATCGCGGCGCTGCCGAAGCCGACCGAGCGGGAACGCACGCAGTGGTACTTCCAGCGGTACGTCGAGCATCTTCCGGCCGCCGGGGAGATCGTCCTGTTCGACCGCTCCTGGTACAACCGGGCCGGCGTGGAGCATGTGATGGGCTTCTGCACCAAGGAGGAGCACCAGCTGTTCCTGCGGCAGTGCCCGATCTTCGAGCGGATGCTGGTGGAGGACGGCATCCTGCTGCGCAAGTACTGGTTCTCGGTGAGTGACACCGAGCAGCAGGAGCGTTTCCGGCGCCGGCTGGAGGATCCGCTGCGGCGCTGGAAGCTGTCGCCGATGGACCTGGAGTCGATCACCCGCTGGGAGGCGTACTCGCGGGCCAAGGACGAGATGCAGGTGCACACCGACATCCGGGAGGCTCCCTGGTACGTCGTCGAGAGCGACGACAAGCGCCGGGCCCGGCTGAACATGATCGCCCACCTGCTGGACTCGGTGCCCTACCACGAGGTGTCGCCGGCGGTGCCCGAGTTGCCGCCGCGTCCGCCGTCGACCGGCTACGTGCGCCCGCCGCGCGATCTGCAGACCTACGTCCCCGACCACGCGGCGGACCTGTGAGCGGCGGACCTGTGAGCGGCGGACCTGTGAGCGGCGGCCGGTCGCGGCGGGCCGGCACCGGTGCGGGTGGGGACGGCCACGGGTAGGGGCGGATGGGGGTAGTGGCGGACGGGGGGAGGCCGCCGCGGGCGGCCCGGCGCGACTCCCCCGCCGGGCCGCCCGATGCGGCTCCCCCGCAGGCCTGCACGACGCCGCCCCCGGCGGCCTGCCCGGACGGCCCACCGGTACCGGCCGCCCGTCCCGGCTCCGGTCAGGAGTGCGGTACGACGGCCACGGGGCAGCCGGAGCGGTGCAGCACCCCGTGGGCGACCCGGCCGAGCCGCGACCCGTGGTGGGCGGGCCGCCGCCGGGCTCCGACGACCAGCAGGTCGGCCTCCCACGAGGCGTCGGCCAGCACCCGGAGGGCGTGGCCCTCCACGGTGTGCCGGCGCACCGTCACCTCCTCCGCGACACCGGCGAGCGCGGCCTCCAGTGCGGCGACGGCCCGTTCCTCGTGGGGGCGGGCCGGGTCGCCGGTCAGCAGCGGATGCCCCGAGGCCTCGTGCGCCGGCCGCTTCCAGGCGCTGACCGCGTCCAGGGGCACACCGCGGCGCCGGGCCTCCTCCGCGGCGAACCGGACGACGTCGGTCGCGCCGGGCCCTTCCCCGACGCCGACCACCACCCGGCCGCGGAGAGCGCGTCGCGCCTGGTTGTCGTGGCTGCCGCGGACCACGACGACCGGGCAGTCGGCGTGGCCGGCCGCGGCCAGGCTGACCGAGCCCAGCAGTGCCTCGGCGATGCCGCCGCGACCGCGGGTGCCCAGCACCAGGGCGGCGGCCCGGCGACCTTCGGCCACCAGCGCGTACTCCGGTTCCTCGGGCAGCACGTCCCCGGTGACCTTCAGGTCCGGCTGCCGGTGCTCGGCCCGCCGGACGGCCGCGGCGACGAGATCCCCGGCGGTCACCTCCCGGTCCGGCCCTCCGATGTCACGGGCCAGCGCGTCTCCCTCGTAGCGCTCCCACAGGGAGGCGTACACGACGCGCAGCGGCAGGCCGCGCAGCGCGGCCTCGTCGGCCGCCCAGTCGACGGCCCGCAGACTCGCTTCGGAACCGTCCGTTCCCACGACGACTGGCAGGTCCATCGAGGTCACCTCCTCACGGCCGCCGCGCCACCGGCCCGCCCGGGTGGGTTCCCCCGGTCGCGGTGGGCACGGTGCGGGCTGCGGCGGCGCTCCGTTGATCCGGTTCGGCTGCGCGCCCACCGGCGCCCGGTCAGCCGTGTGCGACGACGGCGACGGGGGCGGTGGCGTGGTGCAGGACGCCGTGGGCGACGGAGCCGATGTGGGCGCCGAACGGGCTCCGGCGGATCCGTCGGCCGACGACGACCAGGGAGGCTTCCCGGGCGGCGTCGATGAGTTGCACGGCGGCGCTGCCGGGGCTGCACTCCTCGACGACCTCGACCGACGGGTGCTTCCGCCGCCAGGGGCGCAGTACCTCGGCGAGTTGCTCGGCCTTGCTCTGGGCGATCTCCTCCTGCAGTCCGGGATCGGCGGACAGGCCGTAGGTGTAGGAGACGGGGAAGTTCCAGCTGTGCAGGACCCGCAGCGTGGTGTCGCGCCGGGCCGCCTCCTCGAACGCGAAGGCGATGACCGCGTCGTCGGGGCTGCCGACGTCGAGCCCCAGCAGCACGGGGCGGAAGGCGGTGGAGGTGGTCGGGACCCCGGCCGGGTCGAGTTCGTGCTCGTCGGCCGCCTGCTCGCCGGCCCGCACCAGCACCACCGGCACCTCGGTGTGCGCGATGACGGCCTGGCTGACGGAGCCCACCAGGAAACCGCCGAACCCGCTCATGCCGCGGGACCCGAGGGCGAGCAGTTCGGCACCGTCCGCGGCGTCGGCGAGGACCTCGGCGGCCCGGCCGCTGTGCTGTTCCACGGTGACGTCGAGGCCGGGGTGGCGCAGGCCGATGCCCTCGGCCGCCTCCCGGGGGATCCGCTCGGTCCAGTGGGCATGGGTCTCGGTGCCGAGCAGCGGCGCCTGCGCCATCGGCTCGGGCACCGGCTCCCAGATGTGGACGATCTTCAAGGGCAGGCCGCGCAGTTCCGCCTCGCGGGCCGCCCATTCGGCAGCCGCGCGGCTTTCGGGTGAGCCGTCCAGACCTGCGACCACTGTGCGGACCATGATGTGTGCCTCCTGATCGGGTGTCTGGCCCCAGCCTCCCGGTGGCGCGGCGGGGGCAGCAGGGGCCGCAGGTCCCCGGCCGGGACCGACCGGCCCAGTGGGCCCGGCGCGCCTCCCCCTGCCGCGCCGGCCGTGTCCGCGGAGGGTTCGGCGGCCCCGCGGCCGGGCCGCCGGTCGGCCCGCCCGCGGGGCCGGGTGGCCCATGGCCGTCGCCGGGGGGCGGCGGCCAGGCTGGAGGTGGTCATCCGGTCGGCCCTTTGGAGGCGTGCCATGAACGCACCCGTCACGACGAGCATGTCGCGGGCGCTGCCCGCCGAACACCGGCAGCGGTTGATGGAGAGCGCCCACGAGGTGGCGTTCCCACAGGGCACACGTCTGTTCGAAGAGGGCGGTCACGCGAACCGGTTCTGGATCGTCAGGACCGGCACGGTCGAACTGGACATGCGGGTGCCGGGCCGCCGGCCCGCGGTCATCGAGTCGCTCGGCCACAACGACCTCGTCGGCTGGTCCTGGCTGTTCCCGCCGCACGTCTGGCACCTGGGCGCGGAGGCGGCGACGCCGCTGCGGGCCTACGAGTTCGACGCGACGGTGGTACGTGAGGAGTGCCGGCGGGACCCGGACTTCGGCCGGAGCGTGGCCGAGTGGGTGGGACGCGTGGTGGCGCACCGGCTGCACGCGGCCCGGACCAGGCTCCTGGACCTGTACGGCCCCTACGGCAGCGGAGGCACCCGGTGAGCGCGACCGGCATCCCGGGCGGTGCGGGGGACGGCGGCACGGCCGCCGCTCCCGGCGCCCCGCACGTCGTGGCCGACGTGATGACGCGTGACGTGGTCACCGTGGAACGCGGTACCGCTTTCAAGGATCTCGTGCTGACGCTCCAGGAGCACCGGGTGAGCGCCCTGCCGGTGGTGGACGGCGCGGGGCGCGTCGTCGGGGTCGTCTCGGAGGCCGACCTGCTGCCCAAGGAGGAGTTCCGGGACAGCGACCCCGACCGGTCCACGCAACTGCGCCGCCTGTCCGACATGGTCAAGGCGGGGTCGGTCACCGCGGAGGAGCTGATGACGTCCCCGGCGCTGACCGTCGGCCCCGACGCCACGCTCGCCCGGGCGGCGCGCGTCATGGCGCGGGCCGGCGTCAAGCGGCTGCCGGTCGTCGGCGAGGACGGCCGGCTCGTCGGCATCGTCAGCCGCGCCGACCTGCTGAAGGTGTTCCTGCGGGACGACGAGGCGATCGCGGAGGAGGTCCGGCGCGAGGTGGTGGCCTACCTGTTCCCCGGGCCGGCGTCGTCGGTGCGGGTGACGGTCCAGGACGGTGTCGTCGTCCTCGCCGGACGGATCCGGGACAGGTCCCTGGTGCCCGCGGCCGCGCGGT
The DNA here is from genome assembly GCF_047200655.1 of Streptomyces sp. MS06. Taxonomy (NCBI): domain Bacteria; kingdom Bacillati; phylum Actinomycetota; class Actinomycetes; order Kitasatosporales; family Streptomycetaceae; genus Streptomyces; species Streptomyces sp. MS06. Next base: position 46,283 of record NZ_JBJZOJ010000053.1, on the reverse strand, counting down.
TGGTCCGCGGCGTCGAGGGCGTGGTGGACGTGCGGTTCGACCTGGCGGGGGACGCGGCGCCGGCACCGTGACGGGGCACGGGGGCAGGAAGCCCCCGGGGCGTGACGGCTCCGGAGGGGGATGCGGCGGGAGCGGGCCGCGGTGCGAGGCGGCACCGCGGCCCGCTGCGTGCCCGGTGGACGCACGGCGTGCCGGAGGAGTGCTCCCGGGGGCAGGTCCCGGTCCCGCTCTCCCGCGGTGCCGGACCTGCCCCCTTGCCCGGGAGCCGCCGGGCGGCCGGGCCGTCCGGCGCGGCGGCCGGGACCGTACGGCCCCTGCCCCGCCCGGGACCGCGGAGGCACCGTGGTGACCAGCACGCAACTCAGACCCAGCAACTCAGACCCAGCAGCTCAGACCCACATGTCAGCCCGACCGCCGCGACGGCACTGGGCGGGGAGGAGTACCGATGACGACCACCGTGCTCGACGCCGCGACGCTGGAGCGGTTGGTGTCCGCGGCCGTGGCCGCACCCTCGGTGCACAACTCGCAGCCGTGGCGGTTCCGGCTGGACCCGGACACGGTCACCGTCGAAGTGCGCGCCGAGACCCGTCGGGCCCTGCCGCGCCTCGACCCGAGCGGCCGCGCGCTGCACGTGTCGGCCGGGTGCGCGCTGCTCAACCTTCGGGTCGCGGTCGCGCACCTGGGCTGGCAGCCGGTGACACGGCTGCTGCCGCGCCCCGAGGAGCCGGAACTGCTGGCGACGGTCCGGCTGGCCGGAGCCGCCCGGCCCCCTGCCGACGGGGCGCTGCACGACGCGGTGTGGCGCCGGCACAGCAGCCGGATGCCGTTCTCCGCCCATCCGCTGCCCGCCGCGCTGCTGGCGGAACTCGCCGACGCCGCCCACGCCGAGGGAGCGTCGCTGTACCGTCCCGGGACCGCCGGGACGGAGCGGCTGCTGGGACTGACCCGGCAGGCCGAGCGGCGCAGCGCGGCCGACGCCGACCGGGCGGCGGAGAGCCGCCGCTGGGTGCGCCGGCCCGACGAGTCCGGGGTCGGTGTCCCGCCGTCCGCGGTCGGGCCGCAGGACTACCGGGAGCGGATGCCGATGCGGGACTTCGGCGCCCACCGCCACACGTCCCTGCTGCCCGCGCGTCCGTTCGAGGAACGCCCCGTGATCGTCCTGCTGTCCACCGCGCACGACCGGCGGGCCGACTGGCTGCGGGCCGGCCAGGCACTGGAACGGGTGCTGCTGCTGGCGACCGCGCACGGAGTGCGGACCTCGATGCTGCACCAGGCCCTGGAGTGGCCGGACCTGCGCGCGGCTCTCACCGGCGAGGACGCCGAGGGCCGGCGGCACGCGCAGATGCTGCTGCGGCTGGGGTACGGCCCCGAGGGGCCGCGCACGCCGCGCCGTGCGGTGTCCCGGACGCTGGAGGGCGCGACGGAGCCGGTACCGGCCCGCGCCTGACCGGGTGCCGCGGCTCGCACCGGGCCCGGGCGGTCGGACTCCCCGCCGACTCCTCGGACCCGTCGGTAGGGGCGTCTCCCGCCCGGCCCGGTCCGACGGCGCCCGGCCCGGTCCGGTCCCGCCCGGCACTGGGCCGTACGGGCCCAAACCGCACACCGTCCGGCCCTCCCGGGGCGCCGGCGGCGCGCGAACGCTGGAGGTGGGATCGTGCGAACGGCGGTGCTCCAGGCGCCGAGAACGGGAGGTGTGGCATGACCGGACCCGTCGTCGTCGGGCTGGACGGCTCCCCCGAGAGCATGACGGCCGCGTGGTGGGGTGCCCGCGAGGCGAGGGACCGGCATCTGCCGGTGCTGCTGCTGCACTCCTGGACCACCCAGCCGCTGGACGTGCCCGTCGCCCAGGAGGCCCTGAGCAAGCAGCGGTACGGCGCCCGGGTGCTGCAGCGGGCCGAGGCGGAGCTGCTGCACCGTTACGCGGACCTGGATCTGGGCACCGAGCTGGTGTCCGCGCCGGCCGCCGACGCGCTGCTGGAACGCGGGAAGTCCGCGGCGATGCTGGTGCTCGGCTCCCGCGGGCACGGCTCGATCGCCGGCTTCCTGCTCGGTTCCATCAGCCTGCACGTGCTGGGACTGGTGCGCTGCCCGGCGGTCACCGTCCGGTCCGGCGACCCCGCCGTCGAGGAGGGTTGGGGGCGTCCGGCGCCGGACGCCCGCGGGGACGTCGTCGTCGGGGTGCACGAGGTCGGCCCGGCCGCCGAACGGCTGCTGGAGTTCGCGTTCGCCTCGGCCGCGGCGCGGCGGGGCCGGGTGCGCGCGGTGCACGCCCTGCCGCTGTCCGCGCGGGTGTCGCTTTCGCTGCCCGCGCACGGTGCCGACGGCGGCTACGAGGAGGAGGAACGCGCGCGGCTGGCGGAGATGCTCGGGCCGTGGCGGGAGAAGTTCCCCGAGGTGCCGGCCTCCGCGGAGGTCTCCGAGGGGGCGGGGGCACCGGTCCTGCTGGCCGCCTCGGCACGCGGCGGGCTCACCGTCGTCGGGCGTCGCCTCCACCCCTCCCACCTGACGTGGAAGCTCGGCCCCGTGACACACGCGGCCCTGCACCACGCGCCGTGCCCGGTCGCCGTCGTCCCACATGACTGATCCGCTTCCGCCGAGTGGGGGTATGCCATGGACCGAAGCCCTGCGCAGGGACCGTCGCGTGAGGCGGGTACCGCAACGGACCGGCCGGCGCGGATCCTGCTGGTCGTCACCGCCGCCGCCCTGACGGCCGGCGGCATCGCCTGGCTGACGGGGGCGTCCGGGGCCGCCGACCTGTGCTGGGCCGTGGGCACCGTCGCCGCCATCGTGCCCGCCGTCGGGTGGGTGCTGGGCCAGCTGCGACGCGGCCGGGCCGGCGTGGACCTGATCGCGGTGCTGGCCCTCGGCGGCACCCTGGCCGTGGGCGAGTACCTGGCCGGGGCGCTGATCGCGCTGATGCTGGCCACCGGCCGCACTCTGGAGGCCGCCGCACAGCGGCGTGCCTCGCACGATCTGCGGGCGCTGCTGGAGCGGGCGCCGCGCACCGCGCGGCGGCGGCAGGACGGCGAGGTGCTCTCCGTGCCCACGGCGGACGTAGCGGTCGGGGACCTGCTGGTGGTGGGGCCGGGTGAGGTGGTGCCGGTCGACGGCCGGCTGGTCGGGTCCGGCGCCGCACTGGACGAGTCGGCGCTCACCGGGGAACCACCGGCGGTGCGGCGTGCGGAGGGGGAGGCGGTGTGCAGCGGGGTGGTGAACGCCGGCGCCGCCTTCGAGCTGCAGGCCACGGCCGTCGAGGCCGACAGCACCTACGCGGGGATCGTGCGGCTGGCCCGCCGTGCCGGGGCGGAGTCGGCGCCGGTGGTGCGCCTGGCCGACCGCTACGCGGCCTGGTTCCTGCCGGTGTCCGTGGCCGTCGCGGGGCTGGCCTGGCTGGTGAGCGGTTCGGCCGTGCGGGCGGTGGCGGTGCTGGTCGTCGCCACGCCGTGCCCCCTGCTGCTGGCGGCCCCGGTGGCGGTGGTGTCGGGCCTGTCGCGGGCTTCCCGGATGGGCGTGGTGATCCGGGACGGCGGCGCTCTGGAGAACCTGGGCCGGGCCCGCACCCTGCTGCTGGACAAGACCGGCACCCTCACCGGGGGCCGGCCCCGTGTCGTGGACGTGGTCGCCGGACCCGACTGGCGGCCGGACCGGGTGCTGGGGCTGGCGGCCTCCGTCGACCGGTACTCCCCGCACGTTCTGGCGCGCGCGATCGTGGCCGCGGCCCGGGAGCGGGGCCTGCGGCCGGACGAGCCGGAGGACGTGACCGAGCGGCCCGGTCTCGGCGCGGAGGGCACCGTCGCCGGCCACCGGCTGGCGGTGGGCCGCCTCGACCCGGACGTGCCGCCGTCCGCGTGGATGCGGGCCGTCGACAACCGGGCGCTGCTGGACGGGGCGGCGGTCGCCTGGCTGACCGTCGACGGCCGCGCGGTGGGTGCGGTGCTGCTGCGGGACCCGCCGCGCCCCGACGTTCCGCGCACCCTGCGCCGGCTGCGGGCGGCCGGGATCCACCGGCTGGTGATGCTCACCGGGGACCGGGACGAGCCGGCCCGCGAGGTGGGTGCGGTGCTCGGCCTGGACGAGGTGCGTGCGGGTCTGTCGCCCGCCGGCAAGGTGGCCGCGGTGCACGAGGAGCGGGACCGGGCGGTGACCGCCATGCTGGGCGACGGCGTCAACGACGCGCCCGCGCTGGCCGCCGCGGACATCGGCGTGGCGATGGGCGCGCGGGGTGCCACGGCGTCCTCCGAGGCGGCCGACGTGGTGCTGACGACCGACCGGGTGGACCGGCTGGCCGACGCGGTTGTCCTCGCCGTCCGGGTGCGCCGGATCGCGGTGCAGAGCGCGCTCGGCGGGATGCTCCTGTCACTGGCCGCCATGGCGGCGGCCGCCGCGGGCCTGCTGCCGCCGGCCGTCGGCGCGCTGCTGCAGGAGGGCATCGACGTCGCGGTCATCCTCAACGCGTTGCGCGCCCTGCGTGCGGACCGGGGGACGGGTCCGGAACTGCAGCCCGCCGCACGGGACCTGATCCGGCGTTTCGCGGCCGAGCACGACGACCTGCAGGACGTGCTCGAGGCGGTACGCGCCGCGGCCGACCGGCTGTCCGACAGCAGCGGCCCGGAGGCGCTCGCGTCCGTGGCGCAGGTGCACCGGCTGCTCACCGAGCGGCTGCTGCCGCACGAGTACGCCGAGGAGCACCAGTTGTACCCGGCGCTCGCCTCCGTGCTGGGCGGGCCGGAGGCCACGTCGACGATGAGCCGGGCGCACGCCGAGATCGAGCGGCTGGCCCGCCGGATCGCCACGCATCTCGCCCTGGCCGGTTCCTCCGGCTCCGTCGCGGCGGAGCAACTCGACGATCTGCGCGCCTGCCTGTACGGACTGCACTCGGTGCTGCGGCTGCACTTCGTCCAGGAGGAGGAGGCCTACTTCTCGCTCGCCCAGTGACCCTGCGGCGGTTCACCCGGTGGCCCGACCCTGCGGCGGCCGGTGGCCCCGACCCTGCGGCGGCTCACCCGGTGCCCCCGAAACCCTCGCCCGGTCCTGACACGGCAGGTCCCGCGGGGGCGCACCCCGGTGAGGCCTCGGGGTGCGGGACACCCGGGCGGGGTCACCGCACTCCCGGCGGGGTCACGCCATCTCCAGAATCACGCCATCTCCAGAACCTGGTCGACCGGCCTGCGCGGGGTCGCACGGCCGGGGGGACCGTAGCCGAGACGCAGCACCATGTGCACGAAGCCCATGGCGGATTCGGGATCCCGGGCGAGCTCGCGCAGGTCGGGCTGCTCCAGGGAGTGCGAGGTGAGCGAGGTGGCCAGGCCCTGGCGGGTCGCCACCAGCAGGATCCGTTCCAGTCCCTGGCCCGCGCGCAGCCAGTCCACGGGCCGGTCCCGGGCGGTGCCCAGCAGCGCCAGGTTCGGGAACGTCTCGAACACCGCGGCCGGCCGGCCCGGCACGGCGCGGCGTCCGGCGAAGTCCCGTACCGGAGCGCGGCCGCCGCGCCGGGTCGGCCCGAAGGCGTAGTCCGGGATGCCGTCGACGACGGCGGTGCGTACGCCGATCCGGGTCCAGCGGCGCACGTCCTCGAACCGCTCGGGTGCCATCTCGTCCCGGCCCTCCGCGTCGCGGACCTGGTCCAGCAGCGCCTCGACGTGCCACACCTCGGGGAAGACGAGCTGGACCTGCTCTCGGTCGGCGGCCTCGCGCAGTACGAGCTGGACCTCGCTCGGCAGCGGCTTCTGCTCGAAGGGGTGGCGGCTGGTGTGCCGCCGCTCCAGCACCGGGAACAGCCCGGCCAGGTCGGTGTCGGGCGGGGCGGTGGTGTCGTCGAGGTGCACCGTGGCGAGGAACCACCGGTCGTCCGGGTCGGGCAGCAGCCGTACGCGCGCCTGCAGGCCCGCGCGGGCGGCGGCGACACGCAGGTTGAACAGGGCGGCGCCGCAGCCGATGTGCAGCCCCCGGTGCTCGGGGTCCAGTCGCGGGATCGCTCGGTCCGGGTCGGCACGCAACTCGACGGTGCGTCGGTCCGGAAGGCCGCGGAACCGCCAGGGCTGGGCGTTGTGCAGCGACGGAGCGGTCGTGGCGGCGCTCACCAGCGCCCTCACGGTCTCGTGGTCGAGCGGTTGCGCCGGCATCGACGCACCTCCTCCCGCGGGGCTGGGTGGGGTGAGGCGGCACTCGCCTCACCCCCCAGCATCGCCCCGCGGCGGGGGTTCCCGGTAGGGCCTTGAGGGTCCGGCGGGGACCATCCGGCCCAGCCGGGCCCTCAACGCCACGCGGGGCTGGGCGGGGGGGCGGGTGCGCGGGTCAGTCCGGGAGCACCAGGCGGGCCGTCTCCCCCGGCTGGAGGGGGACCGACCGGTCCGGCAGGCGGATCTCGATCGCGGACGCGTCGGAGGACGGCACGGCGACCTCCAGCAGGCCGCGTTCCAGACGCAGCCGCACACCCCAGTGGCCGCGGTAGCGCAGGGAGAAGCCGTACGAGGACAGCTCCGGCAGCGGCACGGGGTCGAGGCACAGCGATCCGCCGTCGGCCTCCAGCCCGGTCAGCCCGCGCTGCACGAGGTCGAGGGTGCCGGCCATGGCGCCCAGGTGGATGCCTTCGCCGGTGGTCCCGCCCTGCACGTCCGCGATGTCGCCCTGGAGTGCTTCCTGGCAGAACTTCCAGGCCTCCCCGCGTCGGGCGCGGGCGAGCACCCAGCCGTGCACGAGACCGCTGAGTGTGGAGCCGTGGCTGGTGCGGCGCAGGTAGTAGTCGACGGTGCGCCGCCAGGTCTCGTCGTCGAGCCGCAGTCCCAGCCGACGGAACAGACCGTGCAGTTCGGCCGGGGAGAACAGGTAGCCGAGCATGAGTACGTCGGCCTGCTTGGACGCCTGGTAGCGGTTGACGCTGTCGCCCTCGGCCTCCAGGATCCGGTCCAGCCGGCGGATGTCGCCGTACCGCCTGCGGTAGCCGTCCCAGTCGAGTTCCGCGAGATCGCGGTAGCCCTGGAACTGGCTGACGACGCCGCGGTGGAAGGGCACGTGGAGGGTTCGGGAGACGTCCTCCCACTGTTCGAGTTCGCCGCCGTCCAGACCGATCTGCTCGACGAGTTCGCGCCGACGCGGCTCGGGCAGCACCTCCAGCAGTTGCAGGGCGCGGGCCAGCGTCCAGGCGGCGGTGACGTTGGTGTAGGCGTTGTCGTCGAGGCCGGGGGACGCGGCGCCGGGATAGGCGTCGTGGTACTCGTCGGGGCCGACCACGCCCCTGATCCGGTGCCGTCCGAGGCTTTCGTCGTAGGTGGCGGCGTCCGCCCAGAACCGGGCGATCTGGAGCATCATCTCCGCGCCCTTGGTGTGCAGGAACTCCGCGTCGCCGGTGGCCCGGTAGTACTGCCACACGTTGTAGGCGACGGCCGACCCGACGTGGTGCTGGAGCCTGGAGTGGTCGGGGAGCCAGCGGCCGGAGCGCGGGTTCAGGTGCAGTTGCTGGGTCTCCTCGCGGCCGTCGCTGCCGCTCTGCCAGGGGTACATGGCGCCTTGGCGGCCCGCCTCCCGGGCGGCGGTGCAGGCCCGTTCCAGCCGCACGTGGCGGTAGCGCAGCAGGGCGCGGGAGACTTCCGGGAAGTGCAGGTTGAGGTAGGGCAGGACGAACAGTTCGTCCCAGAAGACGTGGCCGCGGTAGGCCTCGCCGTGCAGTCCGCGGGCGGGCACTCCGACGTCGAGGTCGGCGGTGTGCGGGGACAGCGTCTGCAGCACGTGGAACAGGTGCAGCCGCAGGATGCGGCCGGACTCGCCGGGCACGTCGACGTCGGCGCGCCGCCACAGCCGGTCCCAGGCGCTCAGATGGGACTCCAGCAGTTCCTCGAAGCCCGGGGCGCGGCCCACCCGGGCCACGGCGGCGTGGAGGGGGTCGCTGATCGCCGGGTCGCGCGAGGTGTGCAGGGCGACCGTCTTGTCGACCGTGCTGGGACGGCCGTCCGTCAGCGGCAGCCGCATCCGCTGCACGGCCCGGCCTTCCTCGTGCCGGACGGTGACGGGCCCGGCGACGGCGAGCCGGGCGGCCATGCCGACCCGGATGTCGGAGGTGCGGGTGCGGCAGCGCAGCCACACCGTGTCGTCGTCCGCCTCTCCGGTGTGGACATGGGTGAGGTGGCGTCCGTCCAGGTCGCGGTAGCGCGCCACGCCCTCGTTGACGACACGGCCGTCGAGGGCCGCCTCCACGTCGAGCGGCCCGGAGAAGCCCTCGGCGGTGAGCTCGGTGCGCTGGGCCGCCAGGTGCGGGTCCGCCATGTGCACCAGGCGCTGCTGGCGCACCGTGAGGGTGCGGCCGTCGCCGAGGCCGTAGCGGGTACGCCGCTCCAGGAGCCCGGAGGACAGGTGCAGCCGCACGCGGTGGTCGAGCACCGGAGCGGTGTCGGGGTGCAGCCACGGTCCGCCGGCGACGCGGAACCGCAGCGGCAGCCAGTTCGGCAGGTTGACCATGTCCTCGTTCTCGACCCGGCGGCCGGCCACCTCGGAGGTGAGCCGGTTGTAGCAGCCCGCCACGTAGGTGCCCGGGTAGTGCACGTCGTCCGCGGCGCACTCGGGGAGCGCCCCGCGTGTGGCGAGGTAGCCGTTGCCCAGTGTGCACAGGGATTCCCGCAGCCGCTCGTCCGCGGGGTCGTAGCCTTCGTACTCCCAGCTCCAGCCCGTCACCTCGGCGCTCCTCACAGCGGCGTGTCTCCTGGTGTGCTCCTGCATGTGCTCCTGATGTGCGGACGTGCGGTTGCCCGGTCGCCCCGGCCCCGCCGCGGGTTCCCCGTCCCGGCCCGGTCCGGTCCGCGCCGGGGACGCGGGCGGCGTGCTCGCGCGGGTCAGGACTGCTGCGGTACGACGGCCACCGGGCAGGGCGCGTGGTGCAGCAGGGTGTGCGCGACACGGCCCAGTTGGAGGCCGAAGCGGCCGGTGCGGCGGCGCGCACCGATGACCACCAGGTCGGCGGCGGCCGCCCGGTTCAGCAGGACGGCGCGGGCCGGGCCCTCGACGGTCGCGGGCCGCACCCGCACCGAAGGGTGCTCGGCCTCCGCCTCGTGCAGGGCCGCGTCCAACAGGGCGCGCGCCTCCTCCTCGTGCCGGTGCGCCGGGTCCCCGGCGAGCATCGGACGGTCGGCCGGCTCGTGCGCGGGGGAGCGCCAGCCGCGTACCGCGTCCAGGGTGCAGCCGCGGGCCTCCGCCTCGCGGAAGGCGAACCGTACGGCGTCGCCCGCTGTCGCGGGTTCGCCGACACCGAGCAGGATCCGCTCGTGGGTGCCGGCCAGGCCGGCCTTGTCGCCGCGGACCACGACGACGGGGCAGTGGGCGCGGGCCGCCACCGCCAGCCCCACCGAGCCGAGGAGCAGACCCGCGACCTGCCCCCGGCCGCGGGAGCCGGTCACCAGCACGGAGGCGTTGCGGCCTTCGTCGAGCAGGACGTCCACGGCTTCGGCGGGGACTGCCTCGGTGGTCAGCTCCACGTCGGGGGCCCGGCGCCGGACGCGTTCGGCGGCCGAGGCGAGCAGGGCGTCCACGGTCACCGCTTCGGGCGGGTGGGCTGCCGGGCCGACCGGGAGGCTGCCCTCGTAGCGCTCCCACAGCGACCCGTAGACCAGCCGCAGCGGCAGACCGCGCCGGACGGCCTCGTCCACCGCCCAGTCGACTGCCGTGAGGCTCGGGTCGGATCCGTCGACGCCCACGACCAGGGGCAACGCCATGTCCCTCACCGCCTTTCCGGGCTGCGCCGCCGTACGGCACGGGACGCAACCCCTCGACCGTCAGCCTCGCATCGGCGGCGGGACCGCAGCAGGGGCGATTCGGCCCCCGCCGGGGACCTTCGGCCCAGCCCGCCCGGCGGGCTGCCGCGGTGCGGCCGGAGCGGGGCGGCGCCCGGACGGGCGAGTGCGGGCCGGTCGGCCCCGGGGCCTGCCCGGTCAGCCCCTGTGCCGCCGCCCGGTCGGGCCGGACGCTGGATTGGTAGGGAGGTGCGCCGTGGCCGTGAACCGGTTCCGGCTCCCGGACGCCGCGTCTGGCGGGGCGTCCGCCTCCCGTTCCGGCACATCGAACCGCGCGAACGAAGGGGTACACGCGATGACGGCTCCGTTCCTGCTGCTCGTGGCTCTGGGGGTGGGCACCTGGCTGGTGTTCCACAGCGGGCTGGTCCTGGGTCTCGTCCTGATGGGCGCCGGTCTGCTCGGGCTGATGCTCTTCATGGCCACCGTGGGCGGCCGGCAGCGGCCCGGTGAGAACGAGACGGTCATCGAGGAGCGGCACTACATCGGCCGCCATGACGACGACCACCAGCACTACCGGCACTGACCGCCCCGGCCGCTGCCTTCACCCCTGTTCGTCCCTGCTCGTGCGAGGGAGCCGCACCGTGTACACCGAAACCGTGAGACCGCCGCAGCCGGCCCGGCTGACGGCGCAGTTGGACGAACCGCTGTCGCGCTGGCTGTGGCTGGTCAAGTGGCTGCTGGCGCTTCCCCACTACATCGTCCTGGCGTTCCTGTGGGTGGCGTTCGTGGCCGTGAGCGTGGTGGCGTTCTTCGCGATCCTGTTCACCGGCCGCTATCCGCGCTCGCTCTTCGACTTCAACGTCGGGGTGCTGCGCTGGAACTGGCGGGTGGCCTACTACGCCTACGGTGCCCTGGGCACCGACCGGTATCCGCCGTTCACGCTCGCGGACGTGCCGGACTATCCGACGCACTTCGACGTCGAGTACCCGGAACAGCTGTCCCGCGGCCTGGTCCTCGTCAAGTGGTGGCTGCTGGCCATCCCGCACTACCTGGTCGTCGGCCTGTTCCTGGGAGGAACACGGGCGCCCTGGGCCGACTTCGGGCTCATCGGGCTGCTGACGCTGGTCGCGGCGGTGGTCCTCGCGTTCAACGGCAGGTATCCGCGGGACCTGTTCGACCTGGTGATCGGGCTGAACCGCTGGGTGCTGCGGGTGGCCGCCTACGCGGCCCTGCTCACCGACGAGTACCCGCCGTTCCGCCTCGACCAGGGCGGCGACGAACCGCCCCGGCCGGCCGGCGGCGCATCGCCGGGGGCGGCGGACGGTCAGCCGCCGAAGGAGGCGTACGACGAGCAGCCCGGAACGGCGGGCGGGGAACCGCCGGCGGCGGGCGGCGACGTGCCCGGGAGGCCGGCGTGAACGCCGGCGCCGGACTCCGCCTTCCGGTTCCCGCACGGCTCGGTGGGCCCTCCGGTGGCCGCCGCCGTGCGGGGACCGTTCGGCGGCGGGGCGGACCGCTCGGCCCACTCGCCGCCGGCCCGGACCGGCGCACGGTGGAACCCTGAGGCAACGGGGAGGCAGCCATGGACGAACAGACCGACGACAAGGGCATCGTGGTGGGCGTCGACGGGTCGGCGGCGTCTGTCGCCGCGCTGCGCTGGGCCGCCCGGCAGGCGCGCGCACTGGACGTGCCGGTGGTGGCTGTGCACGCGTGGGAACCGGCCGCCGAGCCTGCCCCCTACGCACCGGCCTCGGCGCGGCTGTCCGTCGCCGAGCGACGGGAACGGGCCGCCGAGGCGCTCGCCGGGACGGTGAGCGCCGCCTTCGGCCCGCAGGCGGGACCCGGGGTGCGGGCCGTCCTCGCGGAGGGGCCGGCGGCGCGGGTGCTGTTGCGGCAGGCGCAGGGTGCGGTGCTGCTCGCGCTGGGGCGCCGCGCGCACGGGCGGTGGGAGCTGCCCGCGGTGGGCGCGGTGGGCCGCGAGTGCCTGCGGCACGCGCGGGTGCCCGTGGTGACGGTGCCCGTGACCGAGGGTTCGGTCCCGCGGCCCCGGATGGCCGGCACGCCCGCGCTGACCGGCAGCGGTGCGACCTGAGCCGTCGGACGGCCGGGGCGGCACGGCCGCCGGGCGGGGCCCGCACCCGAGTGGGAGCCCGAGCAGGATCGAGGTAGAGGAGATCATGGACGTTCTCGTGGGATACGCCACCGCCCACGGTTCGACGCGCGGGATCGCCGAGCGGCTCGCCGCCCGGCTGGCCGCCGCGGGCCTCACGACGGAGGCGAGGGATGTGCGCGAGGTCGACGACGCCGACGCCTACCGGGCCTTCGTGCTCGGCAGCGCCGTGCACGGGCAGACCTGGCTGGAGCCGGCCAGGGCGTTCCTGCGGGAGAACGCCGACATCCTGGGCGAGCGCCCCGTGTGGATCTTCAGTGTGGGCATGCCGGCCGCGCTGCGCGGTCCGTGGCGGCGGATGGGGCCGCAGGAGATACCGGTGATCGCGCAGAGCCTGCCCAGTGCCCTGCCCTACCGCGATCACCGCCTGTTCTCCGGCGCGGTGCGTCCGGAGCAGCTCCCGCTGCGCGGGCGGTTCGTGTTCCGTCTGCTGGGCGGCCGGTTCGGCGACTACCGGGACTGGGAGGCGATCGACGGGTGGGCCGGCGACATCGCCGGGGCGCTCCGGCACGGCCGGGCGGCAGGGCGGCCGTGAACACGCGGCCCGGCCGGGCAGCCCCGCGGCGGGCCGACCGCCCCTGCACCGGGGCCGGTCGGCCCTGGTGACCGGCCGTCGGGTGTGGTGTCCTGGAATTGACGGGAAGGACCCGACCGAGGCGCGGGGAAGCGGTTGACGGACGCGCACCGCGCAATGAGGATCCGCAAGAAGCGGATGAGTCCTTCCCGCCCCTTTCGTGTCTCCTGACTCTTGTCTCTTGACTCCTGTCGGTGTCGTGCTCGGACCCGCCGGCACGGCCGCACCGCGCTCCGCGGCACCGCCAAGGCCTCGAACGGCGGGCGGCACCCCCGTACCCCTCCCGGTCGCCCTCGGTGGTCCCGCGCAGTGCGGGCGGACGAGTCCGCCGCGTGCCCGGCCGCGGCACGGCGTGCCCGGCGTCCCGGGCCCAAGGGCCCGGCACCGGGACCCGGTAGGCCCGCGCCGGGCGGTCGCACGGGCGGTGCAATGGAAGTACGGCAGGCTGGTATGCGCGCCCACGCGGCGCGCGCGCCGGAGGAGGTGGCCCATGCGGTTCCGGGATCGTACGGATGCGGGTCGTCGTCTCGCCGCGCGACTGGAGCACCTGCGCGGGGCGGACCCGGTGGTGCTGGGTCTGCCGCGCGGCGGTGTGCCGGTGGCCCGGGAGGTCGCCGACGCCCTGGGCGCGCCGCTGGACGTTCTGGTGGTTCGCAAACTGGGTGTGCCGTGGCGGCCGGAGCTGGGCTTCGGCGCCGTCGGCGAGAGCGGGGTACGGGTGCTCAACCGCAGTGTGCTGGCCGAGACCGGGCTGCGGCCGGCGGGGCAGGCGGCCGTCGAGGAGAAGGAGCGGGCCGAACTCGACAGGCGTGTCGCGGCCTACCGCCGGGGCCGCCGGCCGCGTCCCGTGACGGGACGCACGGCGGTCGTCGTGGACGACGGCGTGGCCACCGGCGCCACCGCCGAGGCCGCCTGCCGGATCGTGCGCGGCCAGGGCGCGGCCCGGGTCGTGCTGGCCGTACCGGTCGGCGCGGAGGAAGCCCTGCGGCGGCTGGCGGGGGCGGCGGACGAGGTGGTCTGCCCGGAGCGGGCGCAGCGGCTCGGTTCGGTGGGCGCCTGGTACGACGACTTCACGCAGGTCGACGACAGGGAGGTGACCGTGCTGCTGGCGGAGGCGGGGAACGCGGCGCCCGCGGCGCCCGCCGCACCGGCCGAGCACGGTCGGGTCGTGGTGCCCGCCGGGCGGGTTCGGCTGGCCGCGCGGCTCGACGTACCCGAGTCCGCGCCGGCCGTGGTCGCCTTCGCACGCGCCGCGGACGGCGGTCCGGACGGCGACGGGGCCGCCGACACGTTCGGCCGGGCCGGACTGGGCACGCTGGTCCTCGATCTGCTGACCGAGGACGAGCAGCGCAACCGGCACAACGTCTTCGACATCGTGCTGCTGGCCCGCCGGCTGTCCGCCGCCACGCTGTGGCTGCGCCGGCGCACCGGCCTGCCGGTGGCGTACTTCGCCGAGGGCACCGGCGCCGCGGCGGCACTGGAGGCGGCGGCCGAACCGGCTGCGGACGTCCGGGCGATCGTGAGCGTGGACGGCCGCCCCGACCTGGCCAGGCCGGCGGCTCTCGCCCATGTCCGCGCGCCCACCCTGTTCCTCACCGGCGCGGAGGACGCGCGGCTGCCGGGAATGTGCCGGCTCGCCGGCGACTGGATGGACTGCGAGAACGGGACCGTCGTGCTGTCCGGGGCCGGGGCGTCGGTGGTCGAGTCGGCCCGCGACTGGTTCACCGGGCACCTGCTGGGCGTGGCTTCCTGACGGCTGCGCCGTCCTCGGGCCCCGGCCGACGGGCGCGGGTCGGAGGACGCGGGCCGTGATCGGTGGCCGTCAGGGGTGGCCGGGCCCGGCCGCCCAGCGGCGGCGGACCGCGTCCTCGTGCTCGGCCTGCTCCAGGGCCGCGTCCGCGTCCGCCAGGGCCGCCTCCAGCCGGGGGATCCAGTGGCGGCGCAGCGCCCGGACCCGGCGGCGGGTGCTGCTCATCTCCTCCTCGACTGCGAGGACGGCCGCCCGGGCCGCCGCGTGGTGGCCTGCCGCGCGGAGCGCCTCCGCGTAGGCCGCCGCGGCGTGCAGCAGGGCGGTGTTCGCCGGGTCCGGCAGGTCCGGGTCGCGCTCCCCCGCGGTGCACGCCGCGTCCTGCGGGTGCCGGACGCCCATGGTGGCGGTCCAGGTGACGTCCAGGCGGGCGGGGCTCACGGCGGCGTAGGCGCCGAGGGCGTCCTCGCCGTCGAGCAGCAGTCCGCGTCCGAACCAGCGTTCCGCCCGCCTCAGCCCGGTGTGCCAGCGTTCCCGCTCCGCCTGTTCCGCGCGGACGAGGACCTCGTGCCGGGAGCGCAGGACCCGCAGCTTGCGGTCGAGCAGGTCCGCGCCGCGCCGGGCCGCGGCGAGGCTGCGGTGCGTCCGGGCCCGGCCCGCCCGGCCGGGCGCGGTCCGCGGTTCGGCCATGCGATCACCCCTCCTCCGTCGCGCCGTGGGCGTCCAGGAAGGCCTCGGGCAGCATCGTGAGCTGGCTGCGCGGCAGGGTGAGCAGCACCCGCCAGGCCCGCTCCAGGGTGTCCGCCAGCGGGCGCACCTCGGATCGCCCCTGGTCGACGAGGCCGCGGGCGAACGCGTCGTCGAAGTGCAGGTAGCGCTCGTCAGTCGGGCTGAGCGCGGCCTGTCCGACGAGGTCGGCGAGCTCGCGGACCTGGCGGGCGCGGGCCAGCGCGGACAGCAGTTGCGCGGCGACGTCGAGGTGGTCGTCGCGGGTACGGCCCGGTCCCGCGCCCTTGCGCATCAGCCGGGACAGCGAGGACAGGGCGTCCACGGGAGGGTAGACGCCCTTGGCGTGCAGGGCGCGGGAGAGCACGACCTGCCCTTCGGTGATGTAGCCGGTGAGGTCGGGCACGGGGTGGGTGATGTCCCCCGCGGGCATGGTGAGCACGGGCAGGACGGTGACGGATCCCGGCAGGCCCCGGATGCGGCCGCAGCGCTCGTACAGCGAGGCCAGGTCGCTGTAGAGGTAGCCGGGGTAGGCGCGCCGGGCGGGGACCTCGCCGCGGGCCGCGGAGACCTCCCGCAGCGCCTCGGCGTAGCTGGTCATGTCCGTCATGACGACGAGGACGTGGCGGCCGCCGCCGAAGGCGAGTTCCTCGGCGACGGTGAGGGCGATGCGCGGGGTGAGGATGCGCTCGATGACGGGGTCGTCGGCGGTGTTGAGCAGCAGCACCAGCGCGCCTGCGGCGGACCGTTCGGCGAGGCCGTCGCGGACCAGGGCGGCGTCGGCGTGGGTGACGCCCATGGCGGCGAAGACGACGCTGAACGCCTCGTCGCCCACCGTCGACTGGGCGGCGATCTGCACCGCAAGTTCCAGGTGCGGCAGGCCCGCGGCGGAGAACACCGGGAGCTTCTGCCCGCGTACCAGCGTGGTGAGGGCGTCGACGGCGCTGATCCCGGTCAGGACGGCGTCGGCGGGCGGCTCGCGGCGCACCGGGTTGAGGGGCAGCCCGCCGACGGCGGAGGTGGAGTCGCCGAGGACGGGCGGGCCGCCGTCCAGGGGTTCGCCGCGGCCGTTGCAGACCCTGCCCAGCCAGCCCGCGCCGACCGGCACGCGCAGCGGCGAGCCGGTGAAGGCGGCGCGCAGCCGGGCCGGGTCCAGTCCGGCGGTGCCCTCCATCACCTGGACGACGGCCGTGCCGCGGTCGCTGTCCAGGACGAGTCCGTGCCGTTCTTCCCCGGTGTCGGTGGTGAAGCGTACGAACTCGTCCCAGCCGACGCCGTCGACCTTGTCGACGACGGCGAGGGGCCCGCGCAGTTCCCGTACGGACGTGTACTCGACGCGTCCCCGGTCCACCGGTCCGTTCACTACGCCTCCCCGAGCCGGTTCAGCAGGCTCTCGCAGCGGTCGCGGACCGTGGCCGCGTCGTGCGGCCCGGCCTCCTCGCGGGCGCGCAGGAGGGGGGAGAGGTCCATGGCCTCGATACGGGCCGCGGGCACGCCCCGGGCGACGAGTTCGCGGCAGCGGGACACCACCGCCAGGACGGAGTCGGCGAGCGCGGCGGTCTTCTCCGGCCCGCTGTGGGCGTCCCGTGCGGACAGTGCGCTCTGCTGGAGCAGCGCCTCGCGGGCCAGGCGGCCGCCGAGGACGGTGATGCGTTCCTCGTCGGGCAGGGCCGTGATGCCGAGCAGGTCGACCAGGTCGGCGAGCCGGTCGGCGTCGGCGAGCAGGCCTGCCACCCGGGCGCGCCGCGCGGGGCCCTCCGGGTCGCCGGTCTCAGCCGTCCGGGCGCCGAGCGGCTCGGCGTCGCGGGAGAACGACTCGGCCCAGCCGACGGCCGGGTAGTGGCGGGCGTAGGCGAGTTCCCGGTCGAGCGTCCACAGGCAGCGGACGAAGCGCTGGGTGTGGGCGGTGACCGGTTCGGCCATGTCGCCGCCGGGCGGCGAGACGGCGCCGACGACGGTGACGGAACCGGTGCGTCCGCCGAGGGTGGTCACCGCACCGGCCCTCTCGTAGAAGGCGGCGATCGCGGAGGCGAGGCCGGCGGGGTAGCCCTCCTCGGCGGGCAGGGCGCCGGTGCGGGAGGCGAACTCGCGCAGCGCCTCGGCCCAGCGGGAGGTGGAGTCGGCGATGACGACGACGTCGAGGCCCAGGTCGCGGAAGTACTCGGCGACGGTGACGCCGGTGTGGATGCCGGCCTCGCGGGCCATCATCGGCATGTTGGAGGTGTTCGCGACGATCACCGTCCGGTCGGCGAGCCGCCCGCCGGTGCGCGGGTCGGTCAGCTCGGCGAACTCGTCGATGACGTCGGCCATCTCGTTGCCGCGCTCGCCGCAGCCGATGTAGACGATGGCGTCGGCGTCGCACCACTTGGCGATCTGCTGGAGCAGCATGGTCTTGCCGGTGCCGAAGCCTCCGGGTACGGCGACCGTGCTGCCCAGGGCCACCGGGAAGAGCAGGTCGATGACGCGCTGCCCGGTGTGCAGGGCCCGGAGGTCGTCCCGGCGTTCGCGGATCGGTCGCGGCCTGCGCACGGGCCAGTACTGGGTGAGGCGGATCTCGGTGTCCGCCACGGTCGCGACGACGTCGTCGGCGGCGAGCGGGCCGGGGCCGGCGACCCGCCGTACCGGACCGGCGCAGCCGGGCGGGACGAGGACCGGCAGGGCGAACGGTGCGGCGTCGCGCACCTCGCCGAGGACGTCCCCCGGACCGAGACGCTCGTCGGGGACGGCCCGCGGTGCGAAGTCCCAGCGGCGCGGGTCGTCCCGCGGGCCGCCGACCGCACCGGGTGCCAG
Source organism: Streptomyces sp. MS06 (assembly GCF_047200655.1). NCBI lineage: Bacteria > Bacillati > Actinomycetota > Actinomycetes > Kitasatosporales > Streptomycetaceae > Streptomyces > Streptomyces sp. MS06. The sequence continues at coordinate 28,560 of NZ_JBJZOJ010000053.1, read as the reverse complement.
CCGGGTGCCCGCCGTCGACAGGGGGCGCAGCAGTCCGTCGAACACGCCGCCGAGCAGGCCGGGGCCGAGCGGCACGGACAGCGGCCGGCCGGACGCCCGGACGGGCATGCCCGGCGCGAGGCCGCCGGTGTACTCGTAGGCCTGCACGGTGACGACGGCGTCGCGGATCGCGACGATCTCCCCGGGCAGCCGGTGCGGGCCGAGCGCGACCAGGTCGTGCATGGCGGTCCCGCCGTCGAGTTCGGCCTCCACGAGCGGGCCGGCGACCCGCAGGATCCGGCCGGCGGCCCGGTCGGGCCGCGTCAGGGGGCCCACAGTTCCTCCACCTCGTGCGCCGGGACCAGGTCGAGGGTGCGTGACGCGAGCGCGGTCAGGCTGCAGTCGATACGGCGGCCGGGGGCCCGGCCGGTCACCCCTCCGCCGGGAGCTTCGCCGATCCGCGCCCCGGGTCCCAGGGCCTGCCGCGCGTGCGCGGCCAGGCGGCGGCGCAGCTCCGGGTAGGCGGGGGTGCCTTGCAGGGCCCGGGCGCCGTCCGCCACCTGGCGCCGCAGTTCCTCCCAGCAGGCGCGCCGGGCGGCGAGGTCCCGGGCGCGGGCGGCCCGTGCGGCGCGGGCTAGCTGCGCGCCGCGTACGGCCTCGGCGTCCGCGGCGCCCTGGCGGCGGGCCTCGGCGAGGATCCCCGCGGCCTGCTCCTCGGCGGCGGCGCGCCGGGCGGCGGCATCGGCGTCCGCGGCGGCCAGCAGCGCCTCGGCGTCGGCCCGGGCGTCCGCGAGCAGGCGTTCGCGGACCGGGGCCAGGGCGGCGTCCGCCCCGGCGGGCAGCGGGGTCCTCATGGGGGCATCACCGCGGTGAGCGGTTCCTTCGCATCGACCCGCGCCGGGCCGAGCGCGGCGGCCGCGGCGGGGGTGACGATCACGAGGCCGACGTCGGCGGGCAGGGTGTCCCAGGCGGCGACCACGCGGTCCGGGGTGTCCGCCGGGAACACGGCGACTCCGGCCGCGGACAGGCCGAGCACCCTCGGTCGTTCTCCGATGGCCGCGATCCGGGCCATGGTCAGGCCTTCCCGATCAGGATGACGGCGACGACCAGCCCGTAGATGGCGATGCCCTCGGCCAGGCCGACGATGACCATGGCCCGGCCGAACAGTTCGGGTCGTTCGCTCAGCGCCGCGAGTGCGGCGGCGCCGGTGTAGGCGACGGCGATGGCCGCGCCGATGGAGGCTCCGGCGACGGCGATGGCGGCGCCGATGAGGGCCGCCGATCCGGAGCCGGAGCTCTGGGCGGCCGCGGCGGTGGCGGCGTCGGCCTGCGCCGAGCCGCCGCTCAGTGCGGTCAGCAGCAGTGCCAGGCCGCCGGCGAGCAGCGCCGCGTCCGCCGCGAGGAGCGTGCGCAGGGCGGAGCGTGTACGGCGGCGCAGCAGTCGGCGGGTCGCGGCGAAGGCCGCGAGGAGCACCGGCAGGGCGATCAGCCAGGCGATCACGTCGTCACCTCCGTGGTGGGGGTACGGGTACGACCGCGCGCCGGGTGGGCGCGGAGGTTCGGGAGGCGGGGGCAGGAGGGTCGGGGGCGGACACCGGGGAATCGGGGGCGGAGGCCGGGGAGCCGGGTGCAGGCGCCGGAGGGCCGGGCGCGTCCGGGGGCCGGGCGGGCGGCTTCCCGTGCTGCACCGGCGGGTGCCAGGGGCGGAAGGGCCGCCCCTCGGCGTCGAAGACCCGGGAGAACAGTTCGTAGAACTCCAGGCGCAACGCCTGGACTCCGGCGACCAGCGCTTCCAGGGCGAAGGTGAGCGCGTTGCCGGCGGCGAAGACGACGACCGCCGCGGCGAAGGCCGCGGGACCGGCGCCGGCCAGGGCGGTGGTGCCGGCCCAGACGATGCCGCCGAGGGCGGCGTGCGTCAGCCCGAAGGCGGCCAGCCGGGCGAAGGAGACGGTGTTCGACCCGATGCGCACCACGATGTCGAAGAGCTGGACCCCGGTCTGCAGTGCCCCGCCGGCGCCACCGCCGGACGCGGTGTAGAGGCCGATGGCGGCCAGAGCCAGACCGGCGGTGCCGAGCAGTCCCCCGCAGGCCGTGAGGACCGGCGTGTGCAGCGCGAGACCGCCGATGACGCCGGCCAGGCCGAGGAAGACGGCGGCGCCGGCGACGCCGGATGCCGCGTACAGGGCCCGGCCCGGGCCGCCTTCGCGCCACCGGTTCGCGATCCCGCCCGCGTACGCCAGAGCCAGCAGGACCGCGCCGAAGGCGACGGCCCAGCCCAGCAGCCGCAGGGGCTGGTCCATCGGGTCCAGCCACAGCGCCGGCAGCACTCCGGTCGGACCGAAGAACTCGCCGTACGCGATCCCGGCGAGCATGCTGGTCAGGCCGGCCCCGGCGAGGAGCGGCCAGGCCCGGTGCAGTGCAGGCCACCGGCGGGGGCGGCCGCCGCGGATCAGCAGCGCGCCGACGAGCAGCAGCAGTCCGTGGCCGGCGTCCCCGAACATCAGGCCGAACATCACCAGGTAGGCGACCGCGGCGGGCCAGGTGGGGTCGACGTCCGCGTAGGGGACGGTGCCGTAGGTGCGGACGAGGGGCTGCAGGGAGCGCCGTACCGGGCCGGTGTCGGGCAGCCGGGTCGGCGGGTCGATTCCGCGCGGGCCGCGCAGCGGCACCAGCGAGGCTCCCGCGGCGGCCAGCAGGCGGCCGAGCCGGGGTACGTCGGCGGCCGGGCACCATCCGGCGAGGGCCGCCGTCGTTCCGCGCCGCACCGCCGCGGCACGCAGGCCGTCCAGCTCCGCCTCCCCCGCCAGCAGGTCGGCACGGCCCTGCCGCTGCAGGGCGCCGAGGTCGGGCGGCACGGCGGCCAGACGGGGAGGCGCGGCGGCTTCCGCTGCGGGCACGGGAGGCGCGGCGGCTTCCGCTGCGGGCACGGGAGGCGCGGCGGCTTCCGCTGCGGGCACGGGAGGCACGGGAGCCGCGCCGAGTGCGCGGAGGCGGCGGGCGGCCTCGCCGTGCTCCTCGCGGCCGGCGTCGCCGGGGCGGTCGAACTCGACGCATCCCGCCTCGGCGACCCGCACCAGCGCGGCGCGCAGCGCGGCCTCGGGAGCGACGACGGCGACCCGCCGCATCCGGGTGGGGGTGAGGGACTCGGCCCGGTCAGCCCAGGAGCTCATCGAACGCCTCCCGTGCCCGGCCGCCGTGGGCGGCGCCGGCCAGCGCGGCGCGCACCCGCCAGGCGTCGGCGCGCAGGACGGCGACCGCGCCCACCACGGTCGCCAGGTCCTGCCGTGCCGCGCCGAGCAGCCGCTGCCCGTCCCGCTCGACGCAGGACCACCGGCGGGCCTCGGCCCGCCACAGGTCGTCGGGCCGCTCGATCCCGTCCAACACCCAGCGGGCGGCCGCGGGGAGCCGGGCGCGGAAGGTGTCGAAGTCCGTCGCGCGCACGGTGTGCGGGCCGAGGAGGACCGCGGCGTGCCGGGCGGCGGGGCCCGTCGGGGGGCGTCCGGACAGGAAGATCTGCCGGGCCGCGAGCAGGGCGGCGTCCCCGGCCGCCCACCGGGCCGCCGGGGGGCAGACCACGGCGGTTCGGGCGGACGCCGACAGCCGCATGGCGGTGATCATCGCGGCCGGGGACTGCGTCCCGGGGTCGCCCCAGCGGGAGGTTGCCAGCACGGCGCGCACCTCGGCCGCGGTCCCGGCCCGGGCGAGCCGCGGCCAGGCCGTGGACAGCGCGCCGAGCGGGTGCGGCGGGGGCTGCGGCGCACCGGTCAGGGCGAGCAGATGGGCGCGGGTGTTGTCGATCTCGAAGTCGGCGGCCAGCGCCCGGACCGCGGTGGAGCCCGGCCGCGGTTGCCAGCCGGCCAGCACCCGGAGCTGCCAGATCAGCGCGCCGGACACCGCGTGGCCGGCCGCGGCGGCGTCGGCGTGCACGTCCAGGCCGCGCCGGTAGGGGGTACGGGCCAGCGCGCGCAGCGCTTCGGTCAGGGACGGGGCGGCCGCCACCCGCCGTACCGTGTCCGGTCCGGCGCGCCCGGCGGCCATGGCCCGGGCCCGGGTCACTCCGGCGACCCATCCCGCGCCCACGGCGCCTCCTGAGCCGACCCGTCCGCCCCGGCGTCGGAGCGGTCCCGTCCGGGTCGGTCCGGGTCGCTTGCCAGTTCGTCCGCCATCCTCGACACCAGGCGCGCGGCCAGGTCCGGGGTGCGGTCCCGGGCCCGCTGCCGCAGTCCCTCCGCCGAGCGCTGCGCCGCGCGGTCGATGCGCGCGGCCTCGGCGGCCGCTTCCTGCCGGGCCCGTTCCGCCGTCTCCCGCCGGATGCCGGGGGCGCGCTTCCGTGCGGCGCGTACGATGCTCTCCGCGCTCTCGGCCGCGGCGCGCCTGCGTGCGGCCGCCTCCCGTTCGGCGGCGGCGCGGATCGACGCCGCCTCGGCCTCGACGGCGTCGAGCAGGGCGAGCGGCGGCTGGAGTTCGGCGGTGATCTCGGCGGTGCGGTCGGCCGGCACGGCTCCGCCGACGGCCGGCCCGGGTGTTCCGGCCGGCCGGAAGCGCGCGAGGAGTTCTCGGAACCCGGGCATGCGCACCTCCCGACGCCTCGTGCGGGGCCGCTGGTGAGCCGGCTCGTGCGCGTCGTCGTCCGGCTCGTACCACGTCCTCGGTTCACGCTAGGCCGGGGGCCCTGGGCGGCCACAGGGGCCGAGCGACCTGCGGAAGGGGCCGGGCGGCCCTGTGTCCGTCGGCACCCGACGCGAGGGTGCACGAAGCGCGGGCATGTCCGAGCGGGCTTCGTGCAGGTGCGAGGCGGTCCGGTCCCGGCAGCGGCAAGCGCCTTGGCACCGGGTTCCCGGACCGGGACCCGCCAGGGCGACGAGGGTTCCGCGGGAGTCCTGGGGGCATACCTGTTTCCCCTGTCCTGGCCGATACCGCCGACATCGACCCGCCGGGGTCCGCGTACCCTGCCCGTGGCGCAGTGCGACGGTTTTCCGCAATGTGTCGCACTCTCAGTCGGTGCCCCGGTCCAGCACCCGGCCGGTGTCGGCGATCCGGCAGACGAGTACCACCGTCACCAGGAAGGCGGCCGCCGCCGCCAGCAACGTCACCTCGTAGTACGGCCCGGCACCGAACCGGGTGACCGCGTAGGCCGCACCCGTGCCCACGAGGGCGGCGCACGCCAGCCTCCCCACCAGCACGACGGCCGGCGGCCGCCGGCGAGTGTCACCGCTCCTCCTCGCTCCCGGCCCCTCGGCCAGAGCCTCCCGCCCCGCCGTCACGCAGGCCGCCGCGGCCAACACCGCGGCGGCGCCGGCCGACAGCGCCGGCGTCCCGAACATCACGCCGTACCGCACGGCCAGCGCCGGCACGAGGAACAGGGCGAGCCAGGCGCCCAGGCCGTGCCGCAGGAACGACAGCGCCAGACCACCGAAGGCCGGGCCGCCACCGAGCCGCGATGCTCCGCGGCGCAGGCCCGCCAGTGCGCCGGCGGCCCCGAGCAGCACGGGCAGTCGCTCTCCCAGTCGTCCCAGGTTGTAGAGCAGAGCGGTGTCGTACACGACGAGCACGAGCACGCCCAGAGCACCCAGCGAACCGACCAGGACGAGCAGGCCGGAGACGGTGGCGGGGGTCCGCCCCTCCCCCGCGTCCCGCGCCGCCATACGTGCGATGCACCACGGCGTGACGACGGCGGATACGGCCCGCACGACGAGGTCGTCGACGGTGTACGGGTTGTACAGGTCCCACTCGACCAGGCAGAAGACGGCGGTGTACGACACGGACGCCAGCGGCAGCAGCACGGACCGGGCCAGTCGCCGGTACAGCCCGGCGTCCAGCCAGCGCACCACCGTCATGAACGCCAGCAGCACGAAGGGAAGTTCGAGGAAGGCCTGCACCCGGAGCACGGAGGGCGCGAGGAGCGCCGGCGCCGGCCACACTTCCGCCAGCCATCGCAGCACCGGCTCGCCGGTGGCCGTGTCGAACCACCCGGCCGGAAGGTACCGCGCGACGAACGCCGGGTCACCCCCGTGCACACGCAGCACGTACACCGTGAACAGCACCTGGTTGACGTAGATCACCCCGGTCACCACGGCCAGCGCGCCGAAGGGCGCGAGGGAGCGGCGCCGCTCGGGCGCGAGAGCCCGGGGGCGGCGGGCCGGGACGCGCGGGGCGAACCCGAGGGCCGCCGCGGTCGACGCGAGCACCACTGCGTCGACGAACCCCCGCACGGTCATCGCCGGGGATTCGGATCGAGAGGGCTCACGGCCGCTCCACGCTGAGACCGACCCGCCTCGAGTCATGGGGGAACTTCTCGGAGACGACGACACAGGAGCCCTTACCGCCCCGGAACTTCAGGGACGCACACCTGCCCTTCAGCCCGTCGGGGAAGCACTCGTCCCTCCCCGACTGCTGCCATCGGGTGGTGACCGAGTCGAGACATGACGAGCCGGACACATCGCCTGAAAGACCGGAGTCGGCACACCCGGCAACAAACAGAAACGACACCGGGACCGAGCTGATCACCCTGGCCGAATGCCGCACAGCACCCCCCTGTCGCCCATCGATACTCAACAGTACGAGGACCCTCGACGGGACGCCTCACAGGGGTCGGCACAGGGATCGCAGCCGCCGACCCCAAGCCACCGGGGAAACCGGGAAGTGCAGCCGACACGCAACCGGCGCCCCGAGGATGTCGACCGGTCCGCTACCGCCTACCGGCTGCCGGCGCGTTCCACCAGGAACGCGACGGCGCCGTCCAGGGTGTCCAGGCGCGGATAGTCGTCCTCGTCGATCGGCAGGCCGGTGCGCTCGGAGAGGATCTCGACCAGGCTGAGGAAGTCGAGCGAGTCGAGTTCGAGCACGTCCCGGAGGCGTTCGTCGGGCCTTACCTGGCTGAAGTCGGCGTCCGGGACGATCCGGGTGACGGATTCGCGGACGATGGTGCGTGCCTCTTCGGCGTCGATGGTCTGCATACGGCTCACAGCTCCTCGGGGGTGTGCAGCAGTCGGTCGACCGCGGAGAGGTAGCGGGCGCCGACGGCACCGTCGGTGGCGCGGTGGTCGGCGGAGAGGGTGGCGGTCACGACGGGGCGCACGCCGAGCAGCCCGCCTTCCGCCCAGGGGCGTTCCACGACCGCGCCGAACCCGACGAGGGCCACCTGCGGAGGGTGGATCACGCCGAACACCGCCTCGGTGCCCTGATCGCCCAGGCTGGTGACGGTGAGGGTGGCGCCGGCCAGCTCGCTGCCGCGCAGCCGTCCCCGGCGGGCCCGCTGGACGAGGTCCCGTAGCGCGGCCATGGTCTCTTCCGGGGTCAGCGTGTCCGCGTCGTGGATCACGGGGGCCATGAGTCCGCCCTCGCGGAGCGAGACGGCCACCCCCAGGTGCACTCCGCGGCCGGGGACGAATCCGCCGTCCTGCCAGAAGCCGTTGAGCTGCGGTACGGCTCGCGCCGCGGCGGCCGCGGCTTTCAGCAGCAGCGCCGCGGGGACCATTCGTTCGGGCGGCGGCCTCCCCCGGTCGTGGCGCTGCCGCCATTCCTCGGCCGCGGCGAGATCGATCGTGGTGGAGAGGTAGTAGTGCGGGATCTCCCGCTTCGAGCGTGCCATCTGGGCGCCGATGGCGTGCCGCATCGCTTCCGTACGTGCCGCGGCATCCGCGGGCGGCGGTGCTGCGGGAGCGGTCCGCGCGGCGGGCTGTCGCGCCGCCCCTGCCCCTGCCGGAGCTTCGGCGGCGGAGGCTCGTACGTCGCCGGCCCGGACCGCGCCGCCCTCCCCGCTGCCGTGCAGGGCCTTCAGGTCGACGCCGAGTTCGTGGGCCAGCCTCCTCGCATAAGGGGTCGCGCGCACCCGGGACGAGGAAACCGGTGCGGCCCGCTCGACGTCGGCGCGGGTGATCCGGCCGCCGCGGCCGGTGCCGTGCACGAAGGCCGTGTCGACGCCTCGCAGTTCGGCGAGGTGGCGCACCAGCGGCCCGGCAACGGCGGGCGGTTCGGCGCCGGTGCCGGGCGCCTCGGCGGGCTCCCGGGGCTCGGCCGGTGCCGCCGTACCGGGCGTCTTCGGCGGAGCGGGGCGCTCCTCCCCCCTCGCGAGAGACGGCTCCTCCCGCGCGGGCACCTGCGCTGCGGGTTCCGGCGGCGCGGGTTCCGGCGGCGCGGTCGCCGACGGCGCCGGTCCCGGTGGGGCCGGTTCCGGTGGGGCCGGTTCCGGTGGGGCCGGTTCCGCCGGGGCCGGTTCCGCCGGGGCGGGCGTCGCGCCCGCCTCGATCAGCGCGAGCGGCGTACCGACCGGCACCCGGGTGCCGGGTGCGACGAGCAGCCGTCGCACCGTGCCCGAGGTGAACGACTCGACCTCGATGGCGGCCTTGTCGGTCTCCACGACGGCGACCGCGTCGCCCTTGCGCACCGCGTCGCCCGGACCGACCAGCCACTCCTGCAGCAGCCCTTCGTCCATGTCGGCGCCGAGCGAGGGCATGGTGAACTCGGCCATCTCAGCCCGCCCTCCGGTCGGCCGGCCCGCCGGTGGCGCCGCCGGTGAAGGGTGCGGGCCGCACGGTGCGGCGGGCCGCCGCGACGATGTCGCCGGCCTGGGGCAGCGCGGCCTCCTCCAGCCGGCGCGCGTACGGGATGGGTACTTCGGCGCTGCACACCCGCTCCACGGGCCCGTCCAGGTCGTAGAAGCACTGCTCGGTGAGGCGCGCGGACACCTCGGCGGCCAGACTTCCGGTACGCCAGCCCTCGTCCACGACGACCGCGCGGTGGGTACGTGCCACCGAACCGGTGAGGGTCGCGTCGTCGAGGGGGCGCAGGCTGCGCAGGTCCACGACCTCGGCGCTGATGCCGTCGCTCGCCAGGTCCTCCGCGGCGGCCAGCGCCTTGGGCAGCGAGCCGCCGTAGGTGATGACGGTGACGTCCGTGCCGGGCCTGCGTACGGCGGCCCGGTCGAGGTCGACGGGTCCCGCGTCGACCGGGAGGTCGTCGGAGGTGTTGTAGAGCCCGCTGTGCTCGAAGATCAGCACGGGGTCGGGGTCGGCGAGTGCCGGGGCGAGCAGGTGGCGGGCGTCGGCGACGGTGGCCGGTGCCAGTACCCGCAGCCCGGGGATGTGGGCGTACCAGCCCTCGAGGCTGTGCGAGTGCTGCGCGGCGAGTTGGCGGCCCGCGCCGGTGGTCATCCGGATCACCACCGGTACCGGCAGCTGACCGCCGGACATGTGCAGCAGGGTGGCGGCGTTGTTGAGGATCTGGTCGAGCGCCAGCATGCTGAAGTTGACCGTCATGATCTCGACGATCGGCCGCATCCCGGCCAGGGCGGCACCGATCCCGGCGCCGACGAAGGCGGACTCCGACAGGGGTGCGTCCCGGATCCGTTCGGGTCCGAACTCCTCCAGCAGTCCGAGGCTGACCCCGAAGCAGCCGCCGTAGCGGCCGACGTCCTCGCCCATGAGGAACACCCGTTCGTCGGCGCGCAGCGCCTCCCGCAGGGCCTCGCGCATCGCCTCGCGGTAGGTGGTCTTGCGCTCGGCGGGGTCACCGGTGGTCGCGGCCATGGTCAACTCGCCTCCCGGGCCGGGCTGGTGACGTAGCGGAGCAGGTCGGAGACCGGCTCCTCGGGGGCCTGTTCGGCGCTGAGCACGGCCGCGTCGATCTCCGCGGTCACCTTCTCCTCCAGGCGGTCGAGGCCCTTGGCGGTGAGGACGCCCTCCTCCCTCAGGCGCGCGGCGAGCAGGTCGACGGGATCGCGCTCCTTCCAGCGTGCGATCTCCGCCTTGTCGCGGTAGCGGTCGGAGTCGTACATCGAGTGGGCCCGGAAGCGGTAGGTGCGCATCTCCAGGAAGTGCGGCCCGCTCCCGTTGCGCACGCCCTCCGCGGCTCTCCGCGCCGCGTCCGCCACGGCCGTGACGTCCATGCCGTCGACGGCCCGGGCCACCATCCCGTACCCGGAGGCGCGCAGTGCCAGGTCGGTCTCGGCCTGGTGGCGGGCGAGGGCGGTGCCCATGGCGTACCGGTTGTTCTCGCAGACGAACAGGAGGGGAAGTCTCCACAGTGCGGCGAGGTTGGCGGTCTCGTGGAACTCGCCCTCCGCGAAGGCCCCGTCGCCGAAGAAGCAGCAGGTGACGCGTTCTCGGCCGGACATGCGGTCGGCGAGGGCGAGCCCGGCGGCCAGAGGCAGGCCCCCGCCGACGATCGCGTTGCCGCCGTAGAAGCGGCGCTCCGCGTCGAAAAGGTGCATGGAGCCGCCGCGGCCGCGGCTGCACCCGGTGGCCTTGCCGAACATCTCCGCCATGACCGCCTCGGCGGGGATGCCGCGGGCGAGGGCGTGGCCGTGCTCGCGGTAGGTGGAGACGACCGCGTCGTCGGCGGTGAGGGCCTCGTTCACGCCGACGGCGACGGCCTCCTCGCCGATGTACAGGTGCATGAAACCGCGGATGCGCGCGGCGCTGTACAGCTCCACGCAGCGCTCCTCGAATCGGCGGATGCGCAGCATGGCGGCGAGCAGCGCGAGCCGTTGGTCGCCGTGCTGTCGGGCCTTCCGCGCGGGCCGCGGCCCGGCGGCCCCGGTCTCCTTCCGGCGTGCCGTGCTGCTCATGACTGCTCCTCCGCCTGCTCCAGGGTGGACGTGTCGCCTTCCGGCAGGCCGAGTTCGCGGGCGCGCAGCAGCCGGCGCATGACCTTGCCGCTGCGGGTGTGCGGCAGGTGCGGGTCGAAGGCGATCTCCCGGGGTGCGACGGCAGAGCCGAGCCGGCGGCGGGCGAAGGCCAGCAGGTCCTGCCGCAGCGCCGTGGTCGGCGGATGGCCGGGACGCAGGCTGACGAAAGCCTTGACGATGTTCCCGGCGACCGGGTCGGGACGGCCGATCACTCCGGCCTCGGCAACGGCCGGATGCTCCATCAGCGCACTCTCCACCTCGAACGGGCCGACGAGGTGTCCGGCCGACTTGATGACGTCGTCGGCGCGTCCGACGAACCAGTACCAGCCGTCGGCGTCGCGCCGCGCCAGGTCTCCGGTGAGGTACCAGCCGTCGGCGAACGCCGCGGCGGTCCGCTCCTCGTCGTGCAGGTAGCCGCGGAACATGGACGGCCAGCCGGGCCGCAGGGCGAGTTCGCCCTCCTCGTCGGGTTCCCGGAGTACGGTGACGCGTCCGTCGGTGATCGCGGCCCGTCCGTCCTCGCCGCGGCGCAGCACCGCGGCCTCCACACCGGGCAGCGGCCGGCCCATCGAACCGGGGCGGATGTCGCAGGCCGCGAAGTTGGCGATCATGATGGCGCCGGTCTCCGTCTGCCACCAGTTGTCGTGCACCGGCAGGCCGAGGACGTCCCGCCCCCACAGCACGGCCTCCGGGTTGAGGGGCTCGCCGACCGAGGCGACGAACCGGAGCGCGCTCAGGTCGAAGGAGGCGGGCAGGTCGTACGGCCCGGTCCGCGGCGTCGTCCGCATCAGCATCCGCAGCGCCGTGGGCGCCGTGTACCAGACGGTGACCCGCTGCTCGGCGAGGATGCGGTACCAGCGGCGGGCGTCGTAGTCGCCCTCGTCGACGACGACGGTCACGCCGTGGAGGAGGGGGGCGATGATGCCGTAGGACATGCCGGTGACCCATCCGGGGTCGGCGGTGCACCAGAACACGTCGCTGTCGTGCAGGTCGAGGGCGTAGCGGGCGGTGGCGTAGTGGGCGACGGCGGCCTCGTGGACGTGGACCGCGCCCTTGGGGGTGCCGGTGGTGCCGCTGGTGAAGTGCAGCAGGGCCATGTCGTCCGGCGAGGTCGGCGGGATGGTGAACTCGTCGGGGGCGGCTGCGGTGAGCGCCGTGAGGGAGCGGGTGCCGGGCAGGTCGTCCGTGCCGTCGCCGACGAGCAGGACGTGCTCCAGTCCGGGCAGCCGGTCGCGCACGCCGGCGACCTTGCGGCGGTACAGCTCGGCGGTGGTGACCAGGACCCGTGCTTCGCTCAGCCGGATGCGCTGGGCGACGGGGTCGGGGCCGAAGGCGGAGAACAGCGGGCAGAGCACGCTGGTGTTCTTCAGGGTGCCGAGGACGACCGTGTACAGCTCGGGGCACCGCCCGAGCAGGGTGGCGACCCGGTCGCCCCGCCCGACGCCGAGGGTGCGCAGCACGTGGGCGAACCGGGCCGTGGAGTGGGCCAGGTCCCCGTAGGTCAGGCAGGTGACGGTGTCGTCGCGGGCCACGCAGCGCAGGGCGACCGCGCTGCCGCGGCCGTTGCGGGCGTGCCGGTCCACGGCCTCGTGGGCGATGTTCAGCCCCCGTCCGTCGGGCAGCCCCTGCAGCCGGGCGCGCGCGTCCGACCAGGAGAAGGTGGCGCAGATCTTGTCGTAGTCGTCCAGGTGGGGCGGCACGCGCTGCGGCGCGTCCTTGCGGATCGTCTCCCAGGGCATGTCGGGTCCCCTTCCGTGGCTTCCCGTCTCATCCGTGGTCGTCCGTGGCGTGCAGGGCCTTTCGTGGGTCCCCCCGGTTCTCCGGGGGGGGTGCGCCGGCTCCTCGGGTCTCCCTCTCCGACCTTCGCGCGCCGCGGTGTGCCTCGCTGCGCTCCCTCGGTCCATCGGAGCGTCCTCAGGCTCACGGCCCGGCCCTCTCGGAGCCTCCCGATCCGCTCCCGGACCGCTTCCGGGCTTCTTGCGGGCCCACTGGGCCTCCGCGGGCCCCTGTCGGTTCCCGTCGGCCTCCGTCGACCTCCGTCGACCCGGGCGGGCGGGTTCCCCGAGGCCGCTCCGGTGTGCCGGGGCCCGCACTTCGACCCTCCGTCCGCGGGGCGGGGCATGCACTGGGCCGAACGGCCCGCACTGCGGGCCGGGCGGATCCACTCGGTTCGACGGGCGCCAGCGGGCGTGACGGAGGTGGTTCTTGGGCACGAAGGGATCGAGGGCGCGGATCGCCGCGGCCGGCGACCGAGGGGGTGGCGTCATGCAACGCATCCGGGTGGAGCGGCGTGTCAGGGAACCGCGGCGGCCGGAGCCGCCCGACCTGCGCACCCCCTCCGGGCGGCCGCTGCCCTACTGACCGGGCCCGCCGCGCACCGAACGCACCGGTCCGGGTGCCGGCCGGAGCGAGGGGCGCCGGCCGGTCCGCGGCCGGCCCGGGGAGCGGCGGCCGGTCCGGAGGCCCACGCGGGCCGTCGCCGCCCGACCCGGCACCGCGGTTCGCCCGCACCCCGGTCTCGCGCCCCGGGCGGGCATGGCACCGCGCGGCCGGCGGGGCCGGTCGCGCGGGTCGCACCTGGTGCGTGGCGGGCGTTCAGCCGTGCCGCACCGGGATGGTGGTCGTGCCCTCCTTCTTCTCCGGGACCGGGACCTTGATGGTCAGGACTCCGTCGCCGTACTCCGCGGTGGCCTCTTCCCCCTTGGCTCCGGACGGGAGTCGCACGGACCGGGTGAAGGTGCCGTAGCGGAACTCGGTGCGGTGCTTGTCCTCCGTCTCCTCGGTGCGCTCCGCCCGAAGCGTCAGCACCCCGTCGGTGACGGTGATCTCCACGTCCTTCGCGGGGTCGATGCCGGGAAGCTCGGCCCGCAGGACGTAGGCCTCGTCGGTCAGCTGCTCCTCGATCCGGATGCCGTGGGTACCCGGGACGGTGTGGGCCGCAGGGAATCCTCCCTCGACCCAGCCGAAAAGATCGGGAAGCGTCGGCCAACCCGGCAGCCGCTCGATCATGCCGCTCATGTCGCCCTCCTCTTCTCTCTCACCTTCAGGGTCTCGCTGCGGGGCGGGCGCCGCCTGGGCCGACCGGTCCGGTGACGGGCCCTGTAGGCCCCTGTCAGCCGCTGATCTCCTTCCTCCACCTCGGCCCGACCCGCGCCCATTCGGCGCCCCATTCACGCAGCCGCCGGCGGTCCAGGCCTGCTCGTGCCAGCCGTCCGGCGGCAGCGGCCGCGGTCGCCGCGGTGATCGCGGCGGCGGCACCGATCAGCACGGACTGCGACTGCGCCTCCAGCGCCGAGGGCGGGTTGCGGACCAGTGCGCCGCCGGCGTCGGTCCACACCGTCACCCGGGTGCCCGCCGGGCTTCCGGGCTCGGCCTTCGCCAGCCCGGTGTGCACGGCGCCGTCCGGCGCCGTCCAGCGGACCTCCGACCACACCTTCCCCTGGGACGTTCCACCGGTCGCCAGGGCGGGGGTGCTCCCCGCGTCCTGGGTGAGCACGGCGGCGACGGGACGGGAAGCGGCCCGGCGGGCCGCCAGGTCGTCGCCGACCGCCGTGGCCGCCGCCGCGCCGGCGGCCGGGGCGCCCAGCAGGGCGGCGATCCACACCAGCAGGACGATCCAGGCCTCCACCCGGTCGCTGCGCCGCCGCAGGCTGTTGCTGCGCCAGCGCCAGCCCCGCACTCCGGTCGCCCGGGTGCGCTTGGTCCGCCTCATGGCACGTCACCTCCTGCCGCCGAGGCCGCGGCGGCCGCTCCCCCGGGCAGGTCGGGGTCCAGGGCCGGGCGGCGCCGCGGCCCGCCGAGTGCGCACTCCACGTCCACCACACCCGCCACGGACCGGGCCAGGCGGACGGCCAGCGGGACCTGCGCGGTGTCCCGCACCCGTCCGCCGAGCCGCACCACTCCGTCCCGTACCGTCACCCGCAGCGGCCGCACCGGTTCGGGGACCAGGCAGGCGGCGAGTTCGCGGTCCACCTCGCGGGCGATGTCCTCGTCGGTGCGCAGGAACACCTTCAGCAGGTCGGACCGGCTGACGATGCCCTGCAGCAAGCCGTCCGCGTCTACTACCGGCAGCCGTTTGACCTGATGGCGCGCCATGCTCCGGGCGGCCTGGGAGAGGGTGTCCTCGGCCCGGGCGGTGACGGCGGGCGCCGTCATCAGCTCCTGGGCGGTGCGCGCCCCCGCCTTGGCGAGGTCCGCCAGGCGGTGCGGCCCGGCGTCCGGGTCCGGTCCGCGCAGCGGCAGCCGCACCTTGGGCAGCAGGTCGGTCTCGGAGACGACGCCCACCACCCGGCGTGCGTCGTCCACCACCGGCAGGGCGCTCACCCGCCATCGGCGCATGGCCTTGGCTATGTCCTTGAACGCCGTCGCGGAGGCGAGCGCGACGACGGTACGGGTCATCACGTCGCCGACGCGGTACTGGTTGCCACCCATGAGGGCCTCCGACGGGTGCTTGGCCGCGGGGCGCGGCCGGGCCGGTACGGGACCGGTACGGCTCAGCCGCGGGCTCCGCTGCCGTAGGGCGCGTACAGGTCGAGCAGGCGGGTGCGGGCCGCGCGCAGCCGCCGGGACAGCGCCGAGCCGACCCACAGCGCGATCACCTGTCCCATGGCCGGATCGTCCGCGCACATGGCGCGTACGGCGGCCGCGTCGAACTCGTGGGCCCGGACGGGGCCGACGGTCCGCGCCCCGAACTGGTAGACGTGCGGGAGGAACAGCCAGGACCAGCCGAGCAGCTCACCGGGGCCGACGGTCTCGATCACGGTGGCGCGACGACCGGGCACCCGCATGTCCACCGCCACGGTGCCGGCCTGCAGGATCCAGAAGCGGTCGGCACGTCCGCCCTCCCGGAACAGCTGCGTGTTCTGGGGACACCGCACCTCGCGGGCGGCGCCCATGAGTCTGCCGCGGTACTCCACGGGCAGGGTCCGCGTCGAACGGGGCGTGAACGCGGTGGTCATGGCTGCGCCTCCTCGTGCAGGGCGGAAGCGGCGGGCGGGGGAGCCTCACCGGCGCCCGTCCTTCTCTCAGCGTCGGCCGCGGGGGCGCGCGGCGCTTGGGCCGTTCGGCCCCTGGCGGGAATCCGCCCGGGCACTCCTGGCCCGGGCTCGCCGGGGCTGCCCGACGGGTTCCGGCGGGGCCGCCCGACCGGCCCGGCCGCGGTGCACCTCGCGGACCCGGCCGAGGTGTACACCCGCGGACCCGGCCGAGACGTGCCCGAGGGTTCGGCCGGGTCCGGACGGTCAGGTCCTGCCAGGGCAGACGGTCAGGTTCGGTACGAATTCGTCAAGTAAGCGACATGAGGGTATGGCCTGGGCCCAAAAGCGCTGTGATGGCCCGACACCCGGCACGGATGGGGGCAGGACATGGCCGACATGGTGTTCCGCGGGCTGCTGGAGGCCGCACCGGACGCGATGGTCATCGTCGACGACACGGGCACCATCAGGCTCGTCAACGCGCAGACCGAGGCGATGTTCGGCTACCGCCGCGAGGATCTGCTCGGCCGACCGGTCGAGCTGCTCATCCCCGGCCGGTTCCGGTCCCAGCACACCCGGCACCGCCGCGGATACGCGGCGAACCGGCAGGTCCGGCCGATGGGAGCCGGACTGGAACTGCACGGGCTGCGCAAGGACGGCACCGAGTTCCCCGTCGAGATCAGCCTGAGCCCGCTGGAGACGGCGGACGGGCTGCTGGTGTCCGCGGCGGTGCGCGACGTCAGCGACCGGAAGGCCGCCGAGGCCCGGATCAACGAGCTGGCCGCGATCGTGGAGTCCTCGCAGGACGCCATCCTCGCCAAGACCCTCGACGGGTACATCACCTACTGGAACGCGGCCGCGCAGCGGCTGTACGGTTACACGGCCGAGGAGGCCATCGGCCGGCACGTCGCCCTGCTCGCCCCGGTGGAGCTGCAGGACGAGGTCGGCGGGCTGCTCGAGCGGCTGCGGCACGGCGAGAAGGTGGAGCACTACGAGACGCTGCGGGCCACCAAGTCGGGGAGACTGCTCGACGTCGACGTGACGCTGTGGCCGACCCGGGACAGCGCCGGCACGGTGGTCGGGGCCTGCGCCATCGTGCGAGACATCAGCGACCGCAAACGCGCGGAGGCCGAGCTGACGGCGTTGTACGAGCAGCAGCGGCACATCGCGCTCACCCTGCAGCGCAGCCTGATGGGTACACCGCCCGCCCTGCCCGGGCTGGCCACCGCCAGCCGCTACCGGCCCGCCACGCAGGGCGCCGGTGTGGGCGGCGACTGGTTCGACCTGGTGCCGCTGGGCGCCGACCGGGTCGGGGTGCTGATCGGGGACGTGATGGGGCGCGGTCTGGAAGCGGCTGCGGTCATGGGCCAACTCCGGTCGGCGGCCCACGCGCTGGCGAAGACCGGTATGGAGCCGAGCCGGCTCCTGCAGGCCCTGGACACCTGCGTCGCCGACCTGGACGTCCCCGACCAGTTGGTGACCTGCTGCTATCTCGTGATCGCGCCGGAGACCGGCACGGTGACCGTGTGCTCGGCCGGGCACCTGCCGATCCTGGTCGCCGGGGCGGACCCGGGGGTGCGCCGGCTGCCGTGCCCGGTGAACGCGCCGCTCGGAGTGGGTGACGTCCTCTACGAGCAGTCCTGCGCGGAGATACCGCCGGGCGCGACCCTCGTGCTCTACACCGACGGGCTCGTCGAGACGCCCGGCAGCGACATCGAGGGCCGGATCGGCGAACTCGGGCTGGCCCTGGAGGAGTTCTTCACCGCGGCACCGTCGCTGGAGACCGCCGCGGACCAGGTGCTGGCGCGCATGCTGCCGGACGCGGAAGGCCACAACGACGATGTGACCCTCCTGCTGGCGCAACTGCCGCCCGCCCCGCTGGCGGCCCGGACCGTGCAGCTGCCCGCCGTTCCGGAGTCGGTGCCGGAGGGCCGCGCGTTCCTGCGCAAGACGCTCACCGCGTGGAACTGCGCGGCGGACGCCGACGACGCCCTGCTGCTGCTGTCGGAGACCCTCACCAACGCCGTCCAGCACGGGGAGGGCCCGATCGGGCTCCAGCTCCGCCGCACCGCCACGGGCCTCACCGTCGAGGTCACCGACCGCAGTCCGCGGCTGCCGCGGCCGCGGCTGGCCCGCGCGGACGAGGAGTCCGGGCGCGGCCTGCTGCTGGTGCGTTCGATGGCCGGAAGCTGGGGTGTGCGCGCGACCGACGAGGGCAAGACCACCTGGTTCACCCTAGGGCTGTGAGCCGCCCCCACCGGCACGTGCCCCGGCAGCGCCGCCGGTGCCGTCGCCGGTGCGGCGTGACGGGCACGCCCGGACGGGGGACACCGGCGCGGCGGCCCGGCCGCCCGCGGGTGGAGGGGCGATCCTTCACCTGTGCGGACCCCGCCGCCCGACGGACCCCGCCGCCCGACGGACCCCGCCGCCCGACGGACCCCGCCGCCCGACGGACCCCGCCGCCCGGCGGACGTCGGCGCCCGGCGGACGTCGGCGCCCGGCGGACGTCGGCGCCCGCCGCCGGCACCGCGGCCGGCGGCGGCCCTCGGCCCCGTGACCGCGGGCACCGCACCGGCCGTGCGTACCCCGTCGGCGGACGGCCCGGCCCCGCTCGGATGCCCCGCATCCGCCGGGGCACCCGAGCGGGAAGCAACCTTCCGCGGAGCACGCGGACGGAAGTACGCAGAGGGGAGCAGTCGTGCCGGAGACGGACGTGGTCGTGGTGGGCGCCGGAGCCGCGGGGCTGTCCCTCGCGCATCGGCTGGCCGGGCGCGTTCCCGGCGCGCGTACGCCGTCCGTGGTCCTGGTGGACGCGCCACCGGGCCCCCTGCGGCCGCCGCCGCGGACCTGGTGCTTCTGGGAGGAGGGACGCGGCCGGTTCGATGCCGCGGTGCGCGCCGACTGGGGGCGGGTGCGGGTGCGGCCGCCCGCGGGCGGCCCGCTCGGCGGGGACATCGCGCCGATGCGGTACAAGATGATCCGCTCGGACGACTTCGCGTTCCTCGTCTCCCAGCACCTGGCGGACAGCCCGAACGTGCGGCGTCTGGAAGCGACCGTCGAGACCGTGGAGGACGTCGAGGACGGTGCCCGGGTGCACGTGAAGGACACCGACGGCGGTACGCGGACCCTCCACGCGCGCTGGGTCTTCGACTCCCGCCCGCCGGGCAGTCTGCCGGCCGCCCGCACGACTCTGCTCCAGCACTTCCACGGCTGGTTCGTCCGCACCGCCAGGCCCGCGTTCGACCCGGGCACCGTGGACCTGATGGACTTCCGCACTGCGCAGCCCGGCCGCGGCCTGTCCTTCGGATACGTTCTGCCTCTCGGGTCGCACACCGCGCTGGTCGAGTACACGGAGTTCTCACCGCGGACGCTCACGGAGTCCGGATACGAGTCCGCCGTGCGGCAGTACGCCGACGAGGTGCTGCAACTCGGTGAACTGCGGGTCCTCTCGACGGAGACCGGGGTCATCCCCATGACCGACGGGGCGGTGCCGAGGCGCGTGGGGGCCTCCGTCTTCCGGATCGGCGCCGCGGGCGGCGCCACCCGACCCGCCACCGGCTACACCTTCGCCGGCCTGCAGCGTCAGACCCGCGCGGTCGCCGCCGCCCTCCGCCGGGGTCGGCGGCCGGTGCCCCCGGACCCGCACTCCGCACGTTCGCGTGCCATGGACGCGGTGTTGCTGCGCGCCCTGGACGGCGGCCGGGTGGACGGGCCCGCCCTGTTCTGCCGACTGTTCGGGCAGGTTCCGCCGGGTCGGCTGCTGCGCTTCCTCGACGGGCGTACCCGCCTGCACGAGGACCTCTCGATCGGCCTGCACACCCCCGTCGGGCCGATGCTGCGGTCCGCACTGGACCTGTTCCGGCTCCCGCGCCGCCCCTTCGACTGACCGCCGTCCGTCCGGCACCGCCGACGGCTGCACTCACCGCCCTCACCGCCCCGACCCGCCTGTCGCACGCTCCGGGAGACCGTATGACCCTGCCGCACGACGAGATTCGCACCGATCAACGGACGTCCACCGCCGCGGCGGGTGCCCGGTGAGCGGCCGCTACCGCCGTCCGAGCGGCGCCCGGCGGGGCCGGGACCGGCGGGCCCGCCTGTTGCCGGCCCGGCCCGGACGCCCTCGCGTGGAGGGGGCCGCGCCGTCCGTCGCGGTGGTCGGCGCCGGCATCGCCGGACTGGCCGCGGCAACGGCACTGGCCGAGCGCGGCGTGGACGTGACCCTGTACGAGCGGCGCCCCTACCTGGGCGGGCGCGTCGGCGGCTGGCCCACCCGCCTGCGCGACGGCACCACGGTCACCATGAGCCGCGGCTTCCACGCGTTCTTCCGGCAGTACTACAACCTCCGCGGTCTGTTGCGCCGGACGGACCCGGAGCTGGCCCGGCTGACCGGCCTGCCGGACTACCCGCTGCTGCACGGCAGCGGACTGAGCGACAGCTTCCGGCACGTCCCGCGGACCCCTCCGTGGAGCGCCGCCGGGTTCGTCGCGCTCAGCAGCACCTTCCGGCTGCGGGACCTGCGGGCCATGGATCCGGTCGCCGCGCTGCCGCTGCTCGACGTGCGCGTGCCCGAGGTCTACGACCGGCTCGACGCCACCAGCGCGCACGGCTTCCTGGAGGCCGTCCGCTTCCCGGAGCGCGCCCGGCACCTGGCATTCGAGGTGTTCTCCCGGAGCTTCTTCGCCGATCCGCGGGAGCTGTCGGCGGCGGAGATGGCGCTGATGTTCCACATCTACTTCCTCGGCTCCGCCGAGGGGCTGCTGTTCGACGTGCCCCGCTCGCCCTTCCCCGACGCACTGTGGGACCCGCTGGCCGGCTACCTGACCGGCCACGGTGCCCGGCTGCGCACCGGCACGGCGGTCGAGCAGGTCACTCCCGGGCCGGCCGGCGGCCACGCCGTCGCCACCGGCGGGGACGAGCGGATCCACGACGGCGTCGTCCTCGCCCTGGACGCCGCTGGGCTGCGGAACCTCGTCGCGGACAGCTCGCTGCTGGGCGACGCCCCGTGGCGGGAGCGGATCGCCCGACTGCGCACGGCTCCCCCGTTCCTGGTCAGCCGCCTGTGGCTGGACCGGCCGGTCGCCCCGGACCGGCCGGGGTTCCTGGGCACCAGCGGGTTCGGCGGCCTGGACAACATCAGTGTGCTGGAGCGCTGGGAGGACGAGGCCGCCCGGTGGAGGGGGCGCACCGGAGGGTCCGTGGTGGAGCTGCACGCCTACGCGGTGCCGCCGGGGGCGTCCCGCGAGGTCGAGCAGAAGCGCCTGCTGGAGCAGTTGCACCGCGTCTATCCGGAGACCCGGACGGCCGAGGTCGTCGACGCCCGTCACGAGTGGCACGACGACTGCCCGCTGTTCCCGGTGGGCGGCTACACGGACCGGCCCACCGTGCGGACGCCGGATCCGGGCCTGGTGGTGGCCGGCGACATCGTGCGCACCGACCTTCCCGTGGCGCTCATGGAGCGGGCGGCGACGACCGGGTTCCTCGCCGCGAACGCGCTGCTGGAGCGGTGGGGGGTGCGGGGGCAGACGCTGTGGACGGTGCCCGCCCGCGGCCGCAGTGCGGCGCTGCGGGGACTGGCCGGGTGGGCGGGCCGGTGAGCACGGGCCGGGCGCCCGTCACCGGACGGCTCCGGACCCGGCCGCGTCCGGACTGCCCCGGACCCGGCCGCGAGGGAGCACCATGGACCCAGTGCCCGTGAGCCGCCGCCGCGCGACCGAGGAGGATGCGGCCCCATGACTCTGCTGCCGGACCTCGCCCCCCTGCGCGACCGGGTGGGCGAGGCGATCTTCTCCCGGGTGGCCGGGCCCGACGGCGCCAGGAACCGGGCCCGCATCCACGGTGCGCCCGGGCCGCGCTGGTTCGGCCCCGACCGGCCGGTGCGCCGGGTGCACGGGGACGCCTCGATGTTCATCGGCGGCCTGTCCGCGCTGCTGCTGCAGTCCCTGCACCCGCTGGCCATGGCGGCGGTGGCCGCCCACTCGGGCTTCCGCGGCGACCCGTGGGGGCGGCTCCAGCGCACCAGTACCTTCCTCGCCGTCACCACCTACGGGCCCGCCGACGCCGCCCAGGAGGCCTGCGACCGGGTCCGCGCGGTCCACCGGCGGGTACGCGGCACCACGTCCGACGGGCACGCCTACGCGGCCTCCGACCCGCACCTGCTGACCTGGGTGCACATCGCGGAGGTGGACAGCTTCCTGCGCGCCCACCAGCGCTACGGCGCCCGGCCGCTGGACGAGGCCGGCTGCGACGGCTACGTCGCCGACACGGCGCGCATCGCGCGTGCGCTCGGGGTGCCCGACCCGCCGACCGACCTCACCGGTCTCGGCGAGCGGCTGGCGTCCTACCGCGGCGAACTGCGGGCGACACCGGAGGCGCTCGGGGCGGCGCGCTACCTGCTGCTGCGCCCGCCGGTGCCGTTGGTGGCCCGCCTGCCCTACGGCGCCGTGGCCGCCAACGCCGTCGCTCTCCTGCCGCCGTGGGCCGCGCGGGCGCTGTGGCTGCCCCGGCTCCCGCTCGCCGAGGACCTGTGCGTCCGCCCCCTCGGCAGCGCCGTGACGGCGGGGATCAGGTGGGCCATGGCGCCGGGCCGGGAAGCGGCCGGCGCGGACACCGCCTGACCGCGCTCGCAGCACCCGCGGCACGGGCGGGCGGCGGGGGCGCGGCGGGCACGCGCCGCAGCGCCCCCGCCCGCCCGGCACCCAAATCGCGCGTTCCCTCCGATCGCACCCGGGCCGGTGCGCCTCGGCGTCCGCCCGGAGGCCGCCGTTCGGCCGCACGGGTGATTTCCGCATCCGTCGCGCCGCCGGGCCGGGAACCGGGGGTGGCGGTCCTCCGGGCCGGTACCCCCGAGCCGGGACCGGAGGCCACGTAGCGCGAGGTGCCGGACCACCGGCCTCGCGCCGTTTCGCGGCGACGCCTTCCGCCGGCCGGGCCCACCAGTTCCGGCCCGGGACCATCGGCCCCTTACCCGCCCCGCGTGCCGGGCCTTTCCTGGAGGGGCGGGTGAGGCTCTCCCCGCAGGCACGTCCGCCCGCCGGCACGTCCGCCGGCACGTCGAGGAGGCGAGCGGCGATGACCGCAGCGAAGCAGGACAGCGACCGGACGGCCGGGAGCTTCGCCCCCGACGTGGCGGGCCACGCCATGCGCGCCCGGGTCGGCGACGAGATCGTGGTGCGCGGCACCACCTCCGGCGTCGTCACCCGGGACGGTGAGATCGTCGGCCTCCACCACCCGGACGGCAGCCCGCCGTACGACGTGCGCTGGGCGGACGACGGGCGGGTCACGCTGTACTTCCCGGGCTCCGACGCCTACGTACGGCATCCGGCGCCCGCGGCAGGGCCCGGCACCGGGGCCTGAACCGCCACCGCTCCCGTGTCCCCCGTCCCCGGAGTGGGGCGATCCTTCGGGGGTCGCGGCGGCCGCCCCTGCGGGGGTCGCGGCGGCCGCCCGGGCCGCGCCGGGCGTGGGCCACCCGCCGGGCGAGGGCTGCGGCGGCGCCGGGACGGGGGCACAGTGGTCATATGGCTGATGGTCCTCCGGTGGTGGTACTGCCCCCCGCGCCGGACGGCGGGCGGCAGGTGACGGTCCGCGGCGAGCGAGTCGGCACCGCGTTCACCCTGTTCGACGTGCTCGACTTCGTGCACCGTGCCGGGCTGCCGGTCGAGAGCACCGCGGTGGACGATCCGGAGCTGATCGAGTGGCGCGGCGGCGGCCCGTACGACTGGAACGGGTCGTCCTGAGCGGCGGCCGGGTCAGCCGACGAACTCCGCCACGGCCGCCTTGAGGTCGGCGAGGCCCTGCTTGGCGTCGGTGAAGAACATGCCGGTCTTCGCGTCGGTGTACAGCTCGTTGTCGATGCCCGCGTAGCCGTGTCCCATGGAGCGTTTGATGACGACGACGCTCCGGGCCCGGTCGACGTCGAGGATCGGCATGCCGGAGATGGCGTTCCCGGGGCGGCGGGCGATCGGGTTGGTCACGTCGTTGGCGCCGACCACCAGAGCCACGTCCGCCTGGGCGAACACCGCGTTGGCCTCGTCCATCTCGGCCAGCTGCGTGTAGGGCACGTTGGCCTCGGCCAGCAGCACGTTCATATGGCCCGGCATCCGCCCGGCGACCGGATGGACCGCGTAGCTGACGTCGACGCCGTGTGCGGTGAGCAGCTCGGCCAGGTCCGCGAGTTCGTGCTGGGCCTGCGCGGCGGCCAGACCGTACCCCGGGACGAAGATCACTTTGCGGGCGTAGGCCAGTTGCACGGCGACGTCGTCCGCGGACACCGAGCGCACCGCGGCCCCCGGCCCGCCCGCTCCGGCCGCGGACGGTGCGCCGTCACCGGTGCCGAAGCCGCCGACGAGGACGGCCGCGACGGAGCGGTTCATGGCCTCGGCCATCAGTTTGGTGAGGATGCCGCCGGAGGAGCTGACGAGCATGCCGGCGATGATCAGGGCGGTCTCGTCGAGCACGAAGCCCGCCATCGCAACGGCGGACCCGGTGAAGGCGTTCAGCAGGGCGATCACGACGGGCATGTCGGCGCCGCCGATCGGCAGCACCATGGTCACCCCGAACAGCAGCGCCACGGCGAGCAACCCGCACAGGGCCGCGCGGGAGCCGGGCTCCAGGACCAGCCACACCGTGCCGGCGGCGAACGACACGGGAAGCAGCACGTTCAGCAGCCGCGCCCCGGGGAACGCCACCGGCGCGCCGGGGACCAGGCCCTGGAGCTTGCCCGCCGCGACGAGCGAGCCGGAGAAGGTGACCGCGCCGATGACGATGTCCAGCGCGCCGGGCAGGGAGACCCGGGCGCCCAGGGCGGCGGGGTCGTCGGTCTGGAGCAGGTCGTTGACGGCGATCAGCGCGGCCGCGCCGCCGCCGACGGCGTTGAACACGCTCACGAGCTGCGGCATGGCCGTCATGCGCACCTCGCGCGCGGCCCACAGGCCGAGCGCGGCGCCCACCAGGCCGCCCGCGATCAGGACCGCCCAGCCGGTGGCGGTGATCCGGCCCTGGTGGATCACCAGCCACACGGTGGCGGCGATGGCCGCGGCCATCGCGGCGGCGGAGACGGTGTTGCCGCGGCGGGCGGTGCGCGGGTGGTTCATCAGGTGCAGACCGAGCACGAAGCAGGCGGCGGCGCCGAGGAAGACGTAGTGGACGGCGTTGGAGACGGTGTCCATGCGCCTCACTCCCCCGCCGGCCGGTCCGGGGCGCCCGCTCCGGGCCCGGGGGGCGGGCCCGGCGGCGCCGGCGTTCCGGCTCCGGCGGCCGGCTCCGGCGCGGTGGGCTCCGAGCGGCCGGGCGGCTCGGGCCGGGCGGACTTCGGTTTGAACATCTCCAGCATGCGGTCCGTGACGGCGTACCCGCCGACCACGTTCATGGCGCCGAAGACCATGGCGAGGAACGCCAGGGTGTAGCCGAGCCAGGTGTGCGACTCGGCCGCGATGAGCATGGCTCCGACGACCACGATGCCGTGCACCGAGTTCGAGCCCGACATCAGCGGGGTGTGCAGCGTCGCGGGCACCTTGCTGATCACCTCGACGCCGACCAGCACACTCAGCACGAAGACCGTGATCGCGGTGAGCAGGTCGAGATTGTTCATGATCCGCCTCCCAGCAGTGCGGCCGTGATCTCGTCGGCCGGGTCGAGGACGAGCGCCCCGTCGCGTACCAGGTGGCGCAGCAGGGCGACCAGGTTGCGGGCGTAGGCCGTGGACGCGGCGGTCGCCATCGCGGACGGCAGCCGCCCGGCGCCGATGACGGTGACGCCGTTGTCCAGCACGTTGGTCTTGTCCGGCTCGGATCCCTCGACGTTGCCGCCGAGGTCGCCGGCAGCGAGGTCGACGACGACCGAGCCCGGCCGCATCCGGGCCACCGTCTGCGCGGTCACCAGCAGCGGGGGCCGGCGGCCGGGCACCTGCGCGGTGCAGATCACGATGTCGGTGCGGGCCAGGTGCGTCTGCAGTTCCTCCCGCTGCGCGTGCTGCTCCTCCCGGGTGAGTTCACGGGCGTACCCGCCCTCGCCGGAGCCGGCTCCCTGCCGGATGTCGAGGAACCTGGCGCCCAGCGACTCCACCTCGCCGCGGGACTCCGGCCGTACGTCGTAGCCCGTGACCACGGCGCCGAGCCGGCGTGCGGTGGCGATCGCCTGGAGGCCGGCCACTCCGGCGCCCAGGACGAGCACCTGGGCCGGGCGCATGGTGCCCGCGGCGGTGGTCAGCATCGGGAGGAAGCGGTCGTAGCGGTCCGCGGCCAGTACGGCCGCCTTGTACCCGGCGATGTTGGCCTGCGAGGTGAGCGCGTCCATGGCCTGGGCCCGGCTGAGGGTGCGCGGCAGCAGGTCGAGGCTGACGGGGTGCACCCCGCGTGCGGCCAGTCCCCGGACGAACTCGGGGTGGCGCCGGGGCTCGAGCAGGCCGGCGAGTACCTGTCCGGGGCGCAGCGCTTCGGCGTCACCGGGATCGGGCGGGCCCACGCACAGCACGGCGTCCGCCCGCCGGTACAGTTCGGCGGCGGGCACCACGTGCGCGCCCGACTCGGTGTAGTCGGCGTCGGCGAACCAGGCGCCCGCGCCCGCTCCGGTCTCGACGAGCACCTCGACGCCGGCCCGGCGCAGCAGGGTGACGGCCTCGGGGACGAGGGCCACCCTGCGTTCTCCCGGTGCTCGCTCCCGTACTGCTCCGACGGTGACGGTTCCCATGACCACCAGCCTTCCCTGCGGCCCGGGGATCGCCCGGGCCTCGGCTGTACACGGTTTCGAAGATCGGCGCGTTGCTGGGAGCATTCTCCGCGTGCCGGGCGCACTTGACCAGACGTCAACCGCGGTTCGGGAGCCGGTGCCCCCGATCGGAGGACCGGCGGGACGATCGGCGGGAGGACCGGCCGCCGGGGGTCCGGGGGGCGGGGCGCCCGATCACTCCACTACCGCGGCGGCAGCGGCACCCGCCACAGCAGTTCGGTGCCGCCGCCTTCGGGGGTCTTCCAGTCCAGGCCGCCGCCCACCTGCTCGGCCCGCTCCCTCAGGTTGCGCAGGCCGCTGCGGCGGCCCTCTGGCGGGATGCCCACCCCGTTGTCGGTGATGGACAGCCGTACCTCGCGGCCGTCGGTTCGCAGGACGACGTCGACCCGGTCGGCGTGGGCGTGGCGGGCCACGTTGGTCAGGCCCTCGGAGAGCACGGCCACCACGTGGTCGGCGATGTCCCGGGGCACGTCGGTGTCGACCAGTCCCTCCATGCGCACGCTGGGTGCGAACCCCAGCACGGGGCCCGCCTCGCCGATCGCCCGCACCACCCGGGTCCGCAGACCCGCTCCGTCGGAGTCGCCCTCCCGGGCGCGCAGGCCGAAGATGGTCGAACGGATGATCTTGATGGTCTCGTCGAGGTCGTCCACGGCGCGGACCACCCGGTCGGCGGCCTCCGGATGGTCGATGAAGCGGCCCGCGCTCTGCAGCGTCATACCGGTCGCGAACAGCCGCTGGATGGCCAGGTCGTGCAGGTCGCGGGCGATGCGGTCGCGGTCCTGGAGCACGGCGATCTGCTCGCCGTCGCGGCGCCGCTCGGCCAGTTCCATCGCGATCGCCGCCTGTGCGGCGAAGTGCTGCAGCTGTCCGATCTCCTTCCCGGAGAACACCGGCCGCCCGGTCCGGCGGGCCAGCAGGAGGACGCCGCGCCGCCCCTCCTCGCCCGTGCCGATGGAGACGGCGACCGCCGGACCCAGTCCGGCGAAGCGCGGCGGCCCGGCCGACACCCTCGGGTCGTTCTGGACGTCCGCGCTGGTGACCGGCGCCGCGATGGAGAAGGCCTCCCCCGTCAGGGTGCCGTGCACCGGCAGCACCAGCCCGCGGTGGGCGTCGGCCTCCACGCCGATGGCCAGCTCCACGTTCAGCGCCTCGGTGTCCTGCATGGGCACGGCGACCGCGGCCAGGTCGGCCTCGGTGATCTCGCGGGCCCGCTCGGCGATCACCCCGAGGATCTCGGTCTGGTCCGTTCCGGACATCAGGCTGTGGGTGATGTCGGCGTTCGCCCGCAGCCAGCGCTCACGCAGGCGGGACTCCTCGTACAGGCGGGCGTTGTCGATCGCGACGCCCGCCGCCACGGCCAGCGTCGACAGGACCGACTCGTCCTCCTCGTCGAACTGGACGCCGCCGCGCTTCTCCGTCAGGTAGAGGTTGCCGAAGACCTGGTCGCGCACCCGGATCGGCACTCCGAGGAAGGTGTGCATCGGCGGATGGTGGGCCGGGAAGCCGTAGGAGGAGGCGTGCTGGGAGATCTTGCCGAGCCGCAGCGGCTCGGGGTGGCGGATCAGTTCCCCGAGGATGCCGTGCCCCTCCGGGTAGTGGCCGATCTCCGCGATCTGCTCGTCGTCGACGCCGACGGTGTAGAACGCCGACAGAGACTCTCCGTCGGGGCTGATCACGCCCAGCGCGCCGTACTCGGCGTCCACGAGGGCCGTGGCGGCCTCCACGATGCTGTGCAGCGCCTGCTCGAGATCGAGTTCCCGGCCGACGGAGAGCACCGCTTCCAGCAGGCTGTGCACCCGGTCGCGGGTTCCGCGGGCCGCGTCCAGCCGCGCCTGGAGCTCCTCCAGCAACTCGTCCAGGCGCAGCTGCGGAAGCCTGAGCCGGGCCTCTTCCATGCCGTCGGAGCCTGCCACCGCTGATCCTCCCGAGCTCTCGCCGCACCGGCAGCCGCCGTGCCGGCCGCGTACCGGCTACCTGCCACGGTAGTCGTCTCATGCGCACGGTGGCACCAGCCCTCTGCGGTTGGCACCGTCGAATGGCCGAATCATACGGGCGACGGGCGGGTGGGCGGGAGGCCGGGATGGGCTGTTCAGTGCGCTCGGGCCCCGGGCAGCCGGGTGAGAGCGGCCGGGTGAGGCCGATGCGTCGTCCCGTACGGCCGTCCGGGGGAGGTGCCGCGGCAGGCCGGGCGGCGCAGGTCCGGCCGCGTGCACGGGGACGCGCGGCCGGACCTGGGGGGGGGGGGGGGGGGGGCCTC
>NZ_JBJZOJ010000052.1:0-56462 GCF_047200655.1 Streptomyces sp. MS06 | reverse complement strand
CCCTCGGTGCTTTCCAGGTTCCCGCTCTCGCGTTTCCCTTTCCGGCGGTTCCGACTCTATCAGAACTTTTTGGCTGTTTGATCAGCCGCTCGTTTCCGATTTATCGGGAGGTGCTTCGCCGGAATCGAATTCCGGGAGGCGGTCAGATACCAACGGTTGCCGATCGGGTTCAACCCATCTCCAGGCAACTGTTCGAATCTACCTCCCCGGAGTCG
This sequence comes from Streptomyces sp. MS06, assembly GCF_047200655.1. Taxonomy (NCBI): domain Bacteria; kingdom Bacillati; phylum Actinomycetota; class Actinomycetes; order Kitasatosporales; family Streptomycetaceae; genus Streptomyces; species Streptomyces sp. MS06. Next base: position 56,247 of record NZ_JBJZOJ010000052.1, on the reverse strand, counting down.
CTGTGTCAACAGCTCTTCCGGGGCGAGGGAGAGACTAACAGCTCACCGGGCCCGCACGCACATCAGGCGGCGGTGGGCACGGCGGCGCTGCGCTCGGCCGGCTCGACATCGCCGGTGGCACCGGACCGGGCTGCGCGGCCGCCGAGGACGTAGACATAGGCGAGGAAGGCCAGCTCGGCTCCGACGCCGACACCGATCCGCGCCCAGGTGGGCAGGCCCGAAGGGGTGACGAACCCTTCGATGGCTCCGGAGACGAAGAGGACCAGGGCGAGCCCGATGGCCATGCCCACTGCGGCACGTCCCTCCTCCGCCAGGGCGGCGCGGCGGGTCCGCGGGCCCGGGTCGATCACCGTCCAGCCCAGGCGCAGCCCGGTTCCCGCGGCGACGAAGACCGCGGTCAGTTCCAGCAGGCCGTGCGGCAGGATCAGGCCGAGGAACGTGTCGAGGCGACCGACCGAGGCCATCAGTCCCACGCCGACGCCCAGGTTGAGCATGTTGAGGAGGAGGATCCACAGGACCGGCAGCCCCAGGAACACCCCCAGCACCAGGCACAGCGCGGCGGCCTGGGCGTTGTTCGTCCAGACCTGCGCCGCGAAGGCGGCCGCGGGATGGCTTGAGTAGTAGGTCTCGTACCCGCCGCCGGGGCGCGTCAGCTCGCGCAGGTCGCCGGGGGCGGCGATGGTGGACTGCACCTCGGGGTGCGTGCCGATCCACCACCCCAGCAGGACGGCCACGGTCGTGGACAGCAGTGCGGTGGGGACCCACCAGTGGCGGCAGCGGTAGACGGCCGCCGGGAAGTCCTGGGTGAGGAACCGCGTGACGTCCCGCCAGGAGGCGCGGCGGCTGCCGGTGACGGCGCTGCGCGCGCGGGCGACGAGCTGGCTGAGCCGACCCGTCAGCTGCGGGTCGGGGGCGCTGGACCGGAGCAGTGAGAGGTGCGTGGCGGTGCGCTGGTACAGGGCCACCAGTTCGTCGGCCTCCGCTCCGGTCAGGCGTCGCCGGCGCCGGAGGAGGGCGTCGAGGCGGTCCCACTCGGCTCGGTGGGTGGAGACGAAGACGTCGAGGTCCATCGGGTGCCTGCTCCTGCGCGGTTCGTCGGCGGCTCGTCCGGGTGTCGGGCCGGACTGTCGGGCAGTCGCACTGCGGGCGCGATGCGCCCTCAGCTTGGCAGACTGGCGGTACTCGGGGCAGGCCAGGGGAAGGGGATGCGAACGTGGACGAGCTGGTGACCGGTGAGGCGGTGGTGCTCGAGCTGCGCCCGGCGAGGCTGCCCAGCAGGGCTCTGGCCGTCCTGATCGACCTGGCCGTGGCGATGGCCGTCTTCCTCGCGGTGAGCCTGGTGCTGGCGCTGTCGACGGCTTCCCTCGACGTGGCGGCGCAGACGGCGATGTCGATCGCCGCGTTCGTGCTGGTGCTGGTGGGCGGGCCGATCGCGGTGGAGACGCTCAGCCACGGTCGTTCGCTCGGGAAGCTGGCATGCGGGCTGAGGGTGGTGCGGGACGACGGCGGTCCGGTCCGGTTCCGGCATGCGCTGGTGCGCGGTGCGATCGGCGTGGTGGAGATCCTGCTGACGTTCGGGGTCGTGGCCTGCGTGGCCTCGCTGGTCTCTGCCCGCGGGCGGCGGCTCGGGGACGTCTTCGCCGGAACCCTGGTCGTGCGGGAGCGGGTGCCCTCGGCGCCGTCGGGTTTCGTTCCGGCGCCTCCGCCGTGGCTCGCCGGCCGGTTCACGGAGCTGGACCTTTCGGCGGTGCCGGACGGACTGTGGCTCGCGATACGCCAGTACCTGACACGTATGCAGCAGTTGGACCCGCAGGTGGGCTGGTCGATGGGGGAGCGGCTCTCCGCGGACCTCTCGGCCTGCACGGGTGCTCCGGCGCCGTACGGGGTGCCTGCTGCCGCGTATCTGGCCGCCGTGGTGCAGGAGCGGCAGGCACGGGAGGCCCGCCGGTTCCCTGCGGGCGGGTACGGCGCCGACGCGAGCGGGGTTGCGGTGGGCGGTGCCTCTGAGATGTACGGGGTCGGTGGTGCCGGTGGTGCCGCAGTGTCCAACGGGACGACCGGCTGGGCGGAACCGGCGGGACCCGCGGAAGCGGCGGCACCGGCGGCGTCGGCAGCGTCGGCGCAAGCTGTTCGGGGTCCCGGCACGATGGGACGAGCCGACTCCGCGTCGAGCGGTCCGTCGGGGGCTGCCGCCGAGGGGCGGGCGACGGGGTTCGCACCACCGGCGTGACTTGGGGGGGGCGGGCGGGCGGCGGCTGCCCGGCGGTGGACCGTCCGGCCGCTCAGTCGAAGGACGACGGCGGCGAGTCGAGGTCCTCCAGCTCGATGCCGGGGGCGGACAGGACGACGTCGCCGGCGAGGTGCACGGTGTGCTGCTCTCCCGTGTCCAGGGCTGTGACCTGGTATTCGTCCACGGTCAGCGGGCCGTTGTCAGTGGGGTGTGCTTCTCTTCTCGTCAGGGCCCAGGACTGGTCGACGGTGCGTGGGGCGAGCACCGGATCGGTGAAGGCGACGAGGCGCAGGCGGGTGGCCTGCCCGGAGGGGGTGAGGCGGAGGAGACGGGTGATGGCGACCAGGAACGCGGGGGAGCTTCCGGTGAAGGCGTGGGCGCCCACGTTTCCCTCACTGGCGTCGGCCCCGGCGGGATCCGAGCGGACCCAGGTCAGACCGTCGAGAGCAGCGCCGCGCACCTGCCAGCCACCCGCGTGGAGCTCGAGGCGCAGCGGGCGGCCCAGCTCGTCGAGGGTGAGGTCGACGGATCCGCGCTGATCGCCGGCGGGCGTGGTCAGCCGCGATACGTAGCGCCAGCCGGACGGGCCGGGGGCGCACTGGAAGTGCTCTTCCGCGAGAGGGGTGTGATCGTGCGGATCGTGAAGCGAATAGCGACCGCGGGGCATGGGGGTCCTGGATCGTGACGGGCCGTTCCCCCTGCTCCGGCCGACCGGTCCGGCCGCGCCTGCGGCCGGACGGGACCGGAGCCTGAGGCAGGCCCCCGACACGGGGGTGCGGGGGCCTGCCTCGGAGGACCTGCCGCGGTGGGGTGCGGGTGCACCGGCACCCCACCGCGGACAGAGCGGCGGACTCAGTAGCGGTAGTGGTCCGACTTGTAGGGGCCGTCGACCTCGACACCGATGTACGCGGCCTGCTCCGGGCGCAGCGTGGTGAGCTTCACGCCGAGCGCGTCGAGGTGGAGGCGGGCGACCTTCTCGTCGAGGTGCTTGGGCAGCGTGTAGACGCCGGTGGGATAGACGTCGGGCTTGGTGAACAGCTCGATCTGGGCCAGGGTCTGGTCGGCGAAGGAGTTGGACATCACGAACGAGGGGTGGCCGGTGGCGTTGCCCAGGTTCAGCAGGCGGCCCTCGGACAGCACGATGATCTTCTTGCCGTCGGCGAAGGTCCAGGTGTGGACCTGCGGCTTGATCTCGTCCTTGACGATGCCGGGGACCTTGGCGAGGCCGGCCATGTCGATCTCGTTGTCGAAGTGGCCGATGTTCCCGACGATGGCCTGGTGCTTCATCGCGGCCATGTCGGACGCCATGATGATGTCCTTGTTGCCGGTCGTGGTGATGAAGATGTCGGCCTTGTCGACGACCTCGTCGAGGGTGGTCACCTGGTAGCCGTCCATCGCGGCCTGCAGGGCGCAGATCGGGTCGATCTCCGTGATGATCACACGGGCGCCCTGTCCGCGGAGGGACTCCGCGCAGCCCTTGCCCACGTCGCCGTAGCCGCAGACGACCGCGGTCTTGCCGCCGATCAGGGTGTCGGTGGCCCGGTTGATGCCGTCGACCAGGGAGTGGCGGCAGCCGTACTTGTTGTCGAACTTCGACTTGGTGACCGCGTCGTTGACGTTGATCGCCGGGAACAGGAGGACGCCGTCGCGCTGCATCTCGTACAGCCGGTGCACGCCGGTCGTGGTCTCCTCGGTGACACCGCGGATCTCGGAGGAGAGCTGGGTCCACTTCTGGGGGCTCTCGCCCAGGGTGCGGGTGAGCAGTTCGAGGATGACGCGGTGCTCGTCGGATTCGGCGGTGTCGGGCGAGGGGACCTTGCCGTCCTTCTCGTACTCGACGCCCTTGTGGACGAGGAGGGTGGCGTCGCCGCCGTCGTCCAGGATCATGTTGGGGCCGCCGGTCGGGGTGTCCGGCCAGGTCAGCGCCTGCTCCGTGCACCACCAGTACTCCTGGAGCGTCTCGCCCTTCCAGGCGAAGACCGGGATGCCCTGCGGGTCGGCCGGGGTGCCGTGCGGGCCGACGGCGACGGCCGCGGCCGCGTGGTCCTGAGTGGAGAAGATGTTGCAGGACGCCCAGCGGACCTGCGCGCCGAGCGCGACCAGGGTCTCGATCAGCACGGCCGTCTGCACCGTCATGTGCAGCGAACCGGTGATGCGGGCGCCCGCGAGGGGCTGCGCCTCCGCGTACTCCTCGCGGATCGCCATCAGGCCCGGCATCTCGTGCTCGGCGAGGGTGATCTCCTTGCGGCCGAACTCGGCCTGGGACAGGTCGGCGACCTTGAAGTCCTGCCGGTTGTCGACAGTCGTCATTACGGGCTGCTCCTCGGGTTGGGACGAGGTGGGTACGGCTGACCTGCGCGGCGGCGGACACAGGGGTGCCCGGAAGGGACACGGCATGCCCGCGTGCGCGCAGCGCAGTCCGTCGGAGGCCCTCTCTCCCTCGGCCGGCCCGTACGGACCGCCCGACCGCCATCAGCAGCGACGTCTGGCTCCCCTCCAAGCTACACCGGCGGGCCCGGCTGTCCCCAGCCCGCCGGCGCACAGATCACGCCGATCACCGCGGGTGACGTCGGCGTGCGCACGCGAGGCGCGGTCAGTGGTCGGCGCCGTGCGGTCCCGGACCGCCCGGGGTGGCCTCGGGGTCGGGGCCCTTCGCGGCCTCGGCCTCGCTGTAGATGTCGGGTTCGAGGTAGATGACCCGGGCGATGGGCACGGCGGCGCGGATACGGGCCTCGGCGGCGTCGATGGCGGCGGCCACCTGGGCGGCCGTGTCGTCGTGCCGGACGGCGATCTTGGCTGCGATGAGCAGTTCCTCGGGGCCGAGGTGGAGGGTGCGCATGTGGATGATGCGGGGGACGGTCTCCCCGTCGACGAGTGCGGTCCGGATCCTCTCGACCTCCTCGACGCCGGCGGCCTCGCCCAGGAGCAGCGACTTGGTCTCGGCGGCGAGCACCAGGGCGATCATGATGAGCAGGACGCCGATGCAGAGGGTGCCGACGCCGTCCCAGACCCCGTCGCCGGTGAGCAGGGCCAGCCCGACGCCGCAGAGGGCGAGGACGAGGCCGATCAGCGCGCCGAAGTCCTCCAGGAGGACGACGGGCAGTTCGGGCGCCTTGGCGCGGCGGATGAACTGCGACCAGGACAGTTTTCCGCGCAGGTCGTTGGACTCCCTGATGGCGGTGCGGAAGGAGTAGCCCTCGGCGAGGACGGCGAAGACGAGTACGCCCACCGGCCAGTACCAGTGCTCCAGTTCGTGCGGATGCCTGATCTTCTCGTAGCCCTCGTAGACGGCGAACATGCCGCCGACGGAGAAGAGGACGATCGAGACGAGGAAGGCGTAGATGTAACGTTCGCGCCCGTAGCCGAAGGGGTGTTGCGGGGTCGCCTCGCGCCGGGCCTTCTTCCCGCCGATCAGCAGCAGGAACTGGTTGCCGGAGTCGGCGAGGGAGTGCACGCCTTCGGCGAGCATCGAGGAGGAGCCGCTGAACGCGAACGCCACGAACTTCGACACGGCGATCGCCAGGTTGGCGCTGAGCGCCGCCGCGATCGCCTTGGTACCGCCTGACGCGCTCATCTGTCCGCGTTGTCCCTTCGCTGCGCCGGGCCTCGGACTGCGCCCGGCCCGGTGCGGTCGGTGTGGTGCCGGTGGGCCATTGTTGCAGCCCGGTCCGTGCGCGGTGCGGCGGACCGGGCGTGCGCGCGGGACGGTTCCGGGGGGGGCGGGCGGCGGCGGTGGCGCGGGAGTTCAGGCGGCGACGGTGGCGCGGAAGAGGGTGCCCCGGCCGGTGACGCGGGTGGGTTCGCCGGCGGGCACGAAGACCGACTGGCCGGGTGTCAGCAGGTGTTCGCCGACGCGGACGGCGCCCGCGGTGCAGAGCAGGATCTGCGGGGCCGGCCGGGTCAGGTCGCGGGCCGGGCCGCCTGCCGGGAGGACGTGGCGTGAGAGGCGGAACTCCTCGGTCGGGGTGTCGTAGAGCTCCTCGCCGTCCGGAGACGCCTCGGGGCGCAGCACGCCGGGGTCGGACGCCTCGAAGCGGACGATGCGCAGGAGTTCGGGTACGTCGACGTGCTTGGGGGTGAGGCCGCAGCGCAGGACGTTGTCCGAGTTGGCCATGATCTCGACGCCCAGTCCGCTGAGGTAGGCGTGCGGGACGCCGGCGCCGAGGAAGAGGGCCTCTCCGGGCTGGAGCCGGACGTGGTTGAGGAGCATCGCGGCGATGACGCCGGGGTCGCCGGGGTGGTGGTGGGCGACGGCGGCGTAGGGGGCCCAGTCGCCGCCGAGGCGGTCGCAGGCGGCCGCGGCCTCGGTGACGGTGCGGGCCATCTCCTCGCGGTCGGCGGTGAGGATCGCGGTGAGGACCTCGCGCAGCGCGGCCTCCTCGGGCTGGGCGTGCAGCAGGTCCACGTACGGCTTGAGGGAGTCCACGCCGAGGCCGTCGAGCAGGGCGGCGGCGCGCAGCGGGTCGCGGAAGCCGCACAGACCCTCGAACTCGGTGAGCGCGCAGAGCAGTTCGGGCTTGTGGTTGGCGTCCTTGTAGTTGCGGTGCGGGGCGTCGGCGGGGACGCCGCGACGTTCCTCGTCGGCGTGGCCCCGCTTCGCCTGGTCCAGGTCGGGGTGGACCTGGAGGGAGAGCGGGGCGCCGGCGGCGAGGAGCTTGAGCAGGAAGGGCAGGCGGGGCCCGAACCGGGCGACGGCGGCCGGACCGAGTTCCTTCTCGGGGTTCGCGTCGATCACCTCGGCGAGGGTGCCGCGGCCGGTGCGCGAGGGCGCGCCGGGGTGGGCTCCCATCCACATCTCGGCCTGGGGCTCGCCGGTCGGCTCGACACCGAGCAGCTGCGGGATCGCGGTCGGGGACCCCCAGGCGTAGGGGCGGACGGTGTTGTCGAGGCGGTCCATGGGTGTCTGTGTCTGCTCTCTCTGCGTGCGGCGCGGTGTCGCTCCGCGTACGGCGGTCAGCGTGTCGCGGACAGGATCAGGCTCCGGAGGCGAGCGCCAGGTAAACGGCGGCGAAATCGGTGACGGCGATCAGTTCGGCGAGCGTCTCCAGTTCACCACCGGGTTCCGGCTCCAGCTCGCTGATCGGCGTGTCGTGGCTGAGGGCGAGGTCGCGGGCGGCGGGCGCGGCGGTGAGGCCGTCGATCGGGCGGTCGCGGAGCAGCACCACGCGCGCGTGCAGCGCGGGGGGTTCCTCGACCCGGTCGCGGAAGAAGTCGTCCGGGTCGGCACCGGCGGCGAGGCGGCCGGCGAGCAGGGTGGTGTGGGCGGCGAGGGCCTCGGGCAGTTCGGCGACGACCGCGGGCGCGCCGGACAGTTCGGCGAGAGCGGCGGCGAAGCGGCGGCCGGCCGGGCCTGCCGAGGTGCCCTCGGTCCAGACCACGGGCAGGGAGTCGGCGAGTTCGGCGGCGAGGGTCTTGGCGGGGTTGCTGTAGGTCTCGATGGCGGGCCCGCAGCGTTCGGCGACGTGGTCGAGGCGGTCCGCGACCCTCTGCAGCGCGTCGGGCGGTGCGGACAGCAGGCCGGCGCGGTCCAGGAGGGCGAGGAGTGGGGTGAGCAGGGCCCAGAGCACGCCGGGGGCGGAGGCGGCGATGGGCTCCTCCGGCTCGTAGGGGGCGGTGGCCATGGGGACGAACAGGCCGTGCGCGCCGGCCACGGCCTCGGCGAGCGGAGTGCGCGTGGGGGCGACGGCGACGACGGTGCAGCCGCGCCGGTAGGCCTGCTCGGCGAGGGCGGAGAGGGACGGCTCGGTGCCGTCGGGGGTGGCGATCAGGAGGAGGTCGACGGAGCCGACCCAGCCGGGCAGTTCCCAGCGCAGCGCTCCGGCGGCGGGTGCGACGCCGCCCGGGGCGAGCCGGATGACGGGGCCTCCCGCGCCGGCGAGCGTGCCGAGCAGGTCGGCGGCGCAGGTGGCAGCGGCGCCCGGCCCGGCGATCAGCACGGCGCGGGGGCGGCCGTCGGGTTTCAGGTCGTTGACGCCGGACTCGGCGGCGTGCCGGGCCGCGGTGCGGACGCGGGCGCCGGCCTCGGCGGCGCCGCGCAGCAGGGCGCGGCGATCGGCCTCGGCGAGCGCCTCCGGGGTGTCGAGCAGCGATTCGTCGAGCATGGTCGGCAGTCTCCGATCGCCGGGTTCGTCTCTGGGCGAGAACCGTAGCTGGTGTGGCCCGCGGGGCAGGTGGGGGCGGCTTCCGGTAGGGCCGTGCGGTCGCCGGGTGCGCGGTGGCACGACCCGCCCTGGCCGGCCGGAGCGGCCGGACCAAGCCGTCGTGCCCGATGCCGAGCCACCGACGGGCCGGCGCCGGCGCGTCGACACGCCCACGGGATCCGTACCCCGCCCGGCCGGCGCCTTCCGCGGTACGCGCTCCGTGCCTTTGCCCGTGGCCGCGCGCCGATGGTCGGGGGCGGTGGTGGACGGCGGGTCCGCCGGTGGTCGTCGGCCGCCGGTTCGCGCCCGGTGCCGCCACCCGTGGAAGCCCCGTTCCGGTACCCCTTGCGCATGCGCCGTGCTCGCAGGCGGGGATGCCGTCCGGGTGGCCGTCCCGTGTCCACGACGGTGGCCACGGCCCGCGCGCCGACCGAGTACGGCCGCCCGGCGGGTCACCGAGGTGACGGCGGGAGCGGTCGTCCGGCGGACTCCGGCCCGGACGTCACTCGGGGCGGCGGGCCTCGTCGACGAGCAGGACGGGGATCCCGTCGCGGACCGGGTAGGCCAGACCGCAGTCCTGCCCGGTGCAGATCAGCTCCGCGTCCTCCTCCTTCAGGGGAGCGTGGCAGGCCGGGCAGGCGAGGATCTCCAGGAGGCCGGCTTCGAGCGGCATGGGCTGTCCCTTCGGGGCTGTTCGGGGGTGTCACGCGTCTGTGAGTCGTGTGCAGTTGTGCCTGGTCAGGGTACCGCCGTACAGGGGCGCGTGTCGGGGTCGGGCGATCCGCGGTTCGCGGTGGGCGGGGCGAGGCGCACGGCGGGCGGGCGCACGGACCCGGCGGTGCCGCTGCCATGAGGTGGCGGAGTACGCGGCAGGGTCACTGGGTGCGCCGCGAGGCCGCGAGGCGTGCCCCGAGGTGACGAGGTGAGCGGCGAGGTGACGCGGTGCGCGGCGACGGCGGTACCGGGCGGCGGGTCCCGGTGCCGGTCCGGCGACGCGCGGGGCGGTGCGCCGGTCGGGCGGGGCGGTGCGCCGGTCGGGCGGGGGCCCGCCGGGCCGGCTCCGCGCCGTCAGCCCCTGATGATCGCCAGGACCTCGTCCCGCACCTTGGCCATCAGCGCCGCGTCCCGGGCCTCCGCGTTCAGGCGCAGCAGCGGCTCGGTGTTGGAGGGGCGGACGTTGAACCACCAGTCGGCGGAGGACACGGTCAGTCCGTCGAGGTCGTCCAGGGCGACGTCGTCGCGGCCTTCGTAGGCGGCGCGGATGGCGGCCAGGCGGGCGGACTGGTCGGCGACGGTGGAGTTGATCTCGCCCGAGCCCGCGTAGCGGTCGTACTGGGCGACCAGCGCCGACAGCGGGCCGTCCTGGCCGCCGAGGGCCGCGAGGACGTGCAGCGCGGCCAGCATGCCGGTGTCGGCGTTCCAGAAGTCCGCGAAGTAGTAGTGGGCGGAGTGCTCGCCGCCGAAGAGGGCACCGGTCCGCGCCATCTCGGCCTTGATGAAGGAGTGACCGACCCGGGTGCGGGCCGGTGTTCCGCCGTTCTCGCGCACGACCTCCGGGACGGACCGGGAGGTGATCAGGTTGTGGATGACGGTGCCCCGGCCGCCGTGCCGGGCGAGTTCCCGCGAGGCGACCAGGGCGGTGATCGCGGACGGGGAGACCGGATCGCCGTGCTCGTCGACGACGAAGCAGCGGTCGGCGTCGCCGTCGAAGGCGAGCCCGAGGTCGGCGCCTTCCTCCCGTACCCGCTGCTGGAGGTCGACGAGGTTCGCCGGGTCGAGGGGGTTGGCCTCGTGGTTCGGGAAGGTGCCGTCCAGCTCGAAGTACATCGGCACCAGGGTGAGGGGCAGCCCGGCGAAGACGGTGGGGACGGTGTGGCCGCCCATGCCGTTGCCCGCGTCGACGACGGCCTTCAGGGGGCGGATCGACGCCAGGTCGACGAGGGAGCGCAGGTGGGCCGCGTAGTCCTGCAGGATGTCGCGCCGGGTGACGGTTCCCGGCGCTGCGGCGGACTCCGGGGCGCCCGACTCGCTCCACTGCTCGACCAGTTCGCGGATCTCGGCGAGACCGGTGTCCTGGCCGACGGGTGCCGCACCGGCACGGCAGAGCTTGATGCCGTTGTAGCGGGCGGGGTTGTGCGAGGCGGTGAACATCGCACCGGGCAGGTCGAGCGCGCCCGAGGCGTAGTAGAGCTCGTCGGTCGCGCACAGGCCGATCTCGGTGACGTCGACGCCGAGGGCTGCGGCGCCCCGGCCGAAGGCGCCGGCGAGGCCCGGCGACGAGGGCCGCATGTCGTGGCCGACGACGATCGCGGTCGCGCCCGTCACCCGCGCGAAGGCGGCACCGAACAGCTCCGCCAGTGGCTCGTCCCACTGGTCCGGGACCACTCCGCGCACGTCGTACGCCTTCACGATCTGCGACAGATCAGCAGCCACGGCCAACCCTCCTGATGTCCTAGCGGTCAGCACAAACTACCCGCACCGGCCTGCCGGCCGCCGTGCGGTACGGCAGGAGCGCTGGGAGAGGGAGCGGAACGCGCCGCGCGGCCCGCGGACGGTCCCGGCGCGCTCGGTGCGGCTCGGGGTGTCAGGGTGCCCGCAGTGCGGGCGGCCGGTTCAGTCCTCCGGTGAGCGCAGTACCCGGAGGTGGCCGCGCCGGGCGACCTCCATGGGGTCCGCGCCGCGCCCGCCGCCGCCGGCAGCCCGCTCCTGGGGGCGGGCCGCCTCGCGCACGGCGTTGGCGAGGGCTTCCAGATCGTCACCGCTGGGGCGGGCCGGAGCGGAGCCGTCGAGGAGGCGGACGACCTCCCAGCCGCGGGGTGCGGTGAGGCGCTCGGAGTGCTCGGCGCACAGGTCGTAGCAGTGGGGTTCGGCGTAGGTGGCGAGCGGGCCGAGGACCGCGGTCGAGTCGGCGTAGACGTACGTCAGCGTCGCGACGGCGGGTCGGCCGCAGGCGGTGCGCGAACAGCGACGTACAGGGCTCACGATGTTGGACGGTACCGCACTCTTGAGCGGGCCGCGATGACTCTCCACCAAGGTCACCCCACCGTGTCGTGTCGGGAAACGCAGCACAGGACCTCTCTGTCATACCCCGCTGACCTGCACCGGCACCAGGTCCCGTGGCCCCTCCCGGCCGGGCCGCCGGTCGCTGTTCGGTACAAACACCGTCATTCGGCGGGACCCCGGTGGACCCGGAAGGGGGCGGAATCGAGCCCGGACTTGGCCGAAACGTTCAGCCCGGGTCACGGCGTGCGGGCCGGGCCGCGGTGCCGGGCGGGCACGGCGGCGCGGCACCCGCGCGGCACCGCGCCGGGGACTACCCTGCACCAGTGATGGACAAGCCCGTACCGCCTCGTGCCGCCGGCCCCTGGCCCCGCCGCCGCGATCGCCACGGAAGGGGCATGCGCGGACCGATCGCGCCACCTCAGGTGCCGCTGGCCGCGAGCCGTGCCGAGGTGTTCGCGGACCTGGTGCAGGACTCCGTGGAACGCCTGGAGCGGCGGTGGCCGCAGCTCGCCGACATCGATTTCCTGGTCCTGGAGGTGCCGCGGCTGGACGGCACCGGTACGCCCTGGAACGACGAGGCGGTGCCGCTCGGCGGGACGGTCTCCGCGCGGGACGGCAGACGGGCCCGGGTGGTCGTCTACCGGCGACCGGTCGAGATCCGCACCAAGGGGCGGGACGAGCGGGCGGCCCTGGTCCACGAGGTGGTCGTGGAGCAGGTGGCGGAGGTCCTGGGACTGACGCCGGAGACGGTGGATCCCCGGTACGGGGAGGAGTGAACCCGCTGGCGGGGAGGCCTGCCCGGCCCCCCGAGCAGACCTCGGCGCGGGCCTGGGGCCTTCCCCCTAGTCCTGCAGCACGGTGAGGTCCTGTTCGGCCTCCGGCACCGCCACCGTGCCGCGGTCGTCCGGCAGCGGCTGGACGGTGATGCCGGGGACGCCGTCCTCGGTGGCGGTGAGGGTGCGCGAGGCGTACACCGGTCCGCCGGACACGGGCTCGACGGTCAGGGCGTAGACGCCCTTCAGGCCGGCCGGGGCGGGCGGGGTGATGTCCTGGGTGGTTCCGGCCTTGATCGTGTACGTCTTGGTCGCCGCCGAGCCGCCCCCGCTGCCGGCGGAGGCGGTGACCTTGACCTGCGCGGTGGCCGTGGGCGCCGTGACGGAGAGCGTGGTGCCCTTGGCGGTGTTGTCGGCGGACGTCGCGCGCGCGCCGACGGGGGCGGTCGCCGGGAGGAACGCCGTCTCCTGCTTGCTTCCCTTGCCGCGCACGATCCGCAGCGCGGCGACGACCGGCACGGACCGCTCGGTCGGTGTCAGCACCAGCGAGCCGGCCTCCCCGCGGGTGACGTCCCCGAGGTCGACGGCGGTGGTCATGCCGGCCTTCACGTGCAGGGTCTCGTGTCCGGCGGGGGTGATCAGACCGGAGGGGGAGGCCAGCTGCACCTTGAGGTCCGCGTCGGCGTCGCCCGGCGTGTACGCGATCAGGTGGACGGACGCGGCGTCCTTGGGGATGCCGGGCAGGACCAGGGTTCCCGCCGGGTCCGCGGCGGCGGGCAGCCAGTCTCCGCCGAGCTTGTCGTCCAGGGCCTGCACGGCGGCGGCGACCCGCCCGCTGCGCACGTTGAGGTGCACCGTCAGGTCGTTCTGCTTCTCGCCGGTCAGCGTGGACAGCAGCACGGGTTCGCTGGAGTGCGGTTTGACCGTGATGCCGTCCCCCACCGTCGTCTTCAGGGCGCCGTCCTTGCCGTAGAGCTCGATGTCGACGACGGCCGCGGAGTCGTCCGGGTTGGTCAGGTGGACGTAGTCGGTGCGGGAGGAGGCCGTGCTCGCGCCGGGGAACCAGAACTCCGTGTCCGGGGCAGTGCAGGCGACCCCGTGCAGGCCGCGACCGGTACCGGCGGCGATCTCGGTGGTCTCCTGGACGGTCCAGCCGGGCGCGAACCTGCCTTCCGCCGTGCCCACGAGTGCCGGGGCGTCGCCACCGGAGACGTCCCCGGTGGCGGGCTTGCCGGGGTCCTCGGGCGTGAGGACCGGCTTGTCCGACTTCTTGTCGGTGCTCTTCTTGTCGGTGCTCTTCTTGTCGGTGCCCGTGGTGCTTCCGTCCTTCGTCCCGTCGGCGGAGTCAGTGCCGGCCGGGGGCTGCGTGACCGGGCGCAGGGCGGCTGCGCCGTCCTTGCCGGTGCCCTCGGTGGTGGGTGTGAAGGAGGTGTACGAGGTCTCGGCGAGGTCGGAGGTGCTGGGCGCCGGACAGGCCAGTGTGGTGCGTTCCACGGGCCGGCGCACCGCCGCCGCGGCGGTTCCGCCGCCGGGGCCGTCGGGCGCGGTGAGGGCGGCGGCGCCGGTCAGGGCGGCGAGCGCGGCGCCGCAGGCGATCAGGGACAGGGTGGTGCGGTTCACTGCTGGCTCCCGTCGGGGCGCTCGCTGCCGGTGCCGTGCGGGTGCGGCCGCGCGGGGTCGTACGTCGTCGCGTCGTAGCCCTGGTCGTAGGGCTGCCCGTACTGCGCCTCGCCGTGGTTCCCGCCGTAGGCCGCCCCGCCGTATCCGGAGCCGTCGTACTGGGCCGGGTCGTACCCGGTGTCGTAACCGGCCGTCCCGGCACTGCCGTCGTAGGCGTAGGGGTCGTACGTCCCGGACCGGTACGGGTCGGCGCCGTAGCCCTGGTCGTAGCCGCCGTCCGCCGGATACTGCTGCCGGGCGCCCTCGTAGGTGTCGCCGGGCTGCTCCGTGTACACGGTGCCCGCCCCGTCCGAGGCGCCCCAGTCGTCGTAGGACTGCCGGGAGTAGGGCTGCTCCTCGTAGGACTGCTCCTCGTAGGGCTGCTCCTCGTAGGGCTGCTGCTCCTCGTAGGGCTGCTCCGGGTGGGGCGCTCCTTCGTGGGACTGCTGGCGCGGGATGGCGACCGGGTGCTGCTGCGGCGGGGGCGGCGCTTCCTCGTCCACCCGGCCGGCGGCCTCGGCCTCCGCCTCGGCCTGGGCGCGCAGGCGGCGGGCGCGGCGGCCCTCGCCGGCGGCGGCCTCGGCGGGGGCGGACGGCTCCTCCGGCAGGTCGTCGTCGATGTCGCGGCGGCGGCCGGGCAGGGCGAGCACCACGAGAACGGTGGCGAGGGCGCCCTGGGTCCACAGCCAGCCGGTGTGGCCGATCGGGGTGTCGTAGACGACGTCCAGCCGCCCTCCGGACGCCGGCAGTGCGAAGCCCTGGGCCCAGCCGTCGACGGTGGTGCGGGTGAGGGGCCTGCCGTCGAGGGTGGCCGTCCAGCCGTCGGCGGCGGAGTCGGCCAGGCGCAGCACACGGCCGGCGGGCCCGGCGGGGATCTTCGTGTGGATCTCCACGGGCCCGGCGGCGACGGACTGCGGGGTGCCGGTCTCGGAGGCGGTGCCGGAGCCGGTGCCCGCCTTCACCGGGGGCACGATCGTGGCGCGCGCCACCTCGCGGTCCACCCGCCACAGCCCGCTGCCGTCCTGCTGGCTGAGCCGGCTCAGGCCGGGGGTGGCGTCCAGGACGTGGGCGATCCCGCGCGGTGCGCCCTTGTGGACGAGGACGTAGCGGACGGCGAAGGCGCCGAGCTGGTCGGCCTGGTTGGCGCCGGAGCCGGCGACGAGGTTGGCGACGACCTTGTCGAGCCGCTCGTTCCCTCCGGTGGCGGCGGCGAGTTCGGCGTCGCCGAGCCGGGCGCCGGAGCCGCGGACCAGCACGTAGCCGACGCGGGCGGCCGAGTCGCTGTCCAGGACGAGGGTGCGGGCCTGGTCGCGGGTGCCGCTCTCCTCCGCGACGAACGCCGGCACCTGCACCGGGTCGCGGCGCTCCAGTGGGCCGTCGGCGCCTCCGATCACCCAGCCGGCGGCGACGAGCAGCGGGCCCGCGGCACAGGCGAAGGCGATCAGTGCGGCGACCGGCTGGCGCCAGCCGAAGCTCTGCTCGGCCACCCGCGAGCGGGCCCCGTCCGCGCCGAGCACCGCGGCGGTCAGCACGGCGAGCCCGTAGACGAGGGTGGCCGGGCCGGCCCAGGCGGAACGGCTGGACAGCACCGCGAAGAGGAGCCCCACCAGGGCTACCGCCCAGGCGGTGAGGATGCCCGCGCGGCGCTCGGTGCGCAGCAGGGCGGCCAGCGCGGCGAGCACGACGCCGATGAGCATCAGCCCGTGGACCGTGCCGGGCCCTCCGGGGCTGGCGCCGAGCAGGTCCAGGGCCGAGGGGGCGGTCGTCCCCCGGTCGAGGCCGGCCTCCCGGAAGAAGCCGAACGGCAGCAGCGTCAGTGACCAGGGCGCCAGGACGAGCAGCGGGGTGCCGAGCTGGGCCAGGAAGCGCAGTCCGTAGGCGGGGAGGTCGGTGCGGCGCACGGCCAGCAGGGCGAGGCCGAGGGCCAGCGCGATGGGCCAGACGACGGGCGTGAAGGCGGTGGTGAGGGTGAGCAGCAGCGCGTAGGCCCAGGTGGCGCGCCAGCTGCCGCGGGCGCCGGAGGGGTGGGTGAGGCCGCTGGCGGCGAGGGATGCGCGGGCCAGCAGCGGGAGCAGCACGGCCAGCACGGCGGTGCCGATGCGGCCGCCGGCCAGTGCTCCGGTGGCGGCCGGCAGGAAGGCGTAGACGACGGCGGCCCAGGCGCGCAGCAGGCGCGACTCGACCAGCGGCCGGGAGGCGAAGTACGCGGCGAAGCCGGCCAGCGGCACCGAGCACACCAGCAGGACGGTGATCGCGAGGCCGGTGGAGCCGAACAGTGCGGACGCCAGCAGGGCGATGATCGCCAGGTAGGGGGGTGCCGCGGGGGTGCCGCCCGGGCCGACCGGGTGCCAGGCGTCGAGATAGTGCGCCCAGAGCGCGGAGGCGTCGGCCGGGGCGGGGAGCAGGGCGCCTCCGGCGAGCGCGCCGCCGCCGAGGAGGTTGCGGCAGGCGGCCAGGGAGACCAGCAGCAGTACGAGGAAGAGGACCGGGCCGGGTTTGCGGGCGATGCGCCTGAGGCGGGCGAACTGCTCGATCTCCAGGAAGTCGGCGTCGTCGCCGCCGGGCCCGGATTCGACCGCGCCGCCGTGCCGGCCGGCCGAGGTCAGTTCCGGGTCGGAGCGGCCGACGAGGTTGCCGGCGACCTGCTCCACGGTGGCGCGCACGGTCGCGCCGGGCGGCGGGAAGAGCGGCCGCAGTTCCTGCTTGCCGACTGCCGGTCGGCCTCGCCTGCGCCGCGCGGCGATGATCCGCCCGGGCCGCAGCAGGGTGCCGAGCAGGCCGCGGATCTCGTCGACGGCCTGTCCGGGGACCTTGCCGACGAGGTAGGCGACGGTGCGCAGGACGGTGCCGAGGACGAGGCGCAGCAGCACCCAGGGCAGCACGGTGGTGCGGCTGTTGACGAGGAGGGTGTAGGCGGCGCCCGCCTTGTCGACCCGGTGCGGGGACGCGCCGTGCCGGGCGAAGAGGTTCGCCGCGGCGTCCCGGTCGGGCGCGGTGCGGGAGGCGCGGCCGATGCAGTCGACGGTGCGGCGTTCCCGGGAGGCGGCCTCGGCGTGGCGGACCACGGCCTCCGGGGCGACGAGGACGCGATGGCCGGCGGCGTTCGCACGCCAGCACAGGTCCACGTCGTCGCGCATCAGCGGCAGCCGGCGGTCGAAGCCCCCGAGCTGTTCGAAGACGTCCCGGCGGATCAGCATGCCGGCGGTGGACACCGACAGGACCGGTCCGACGTGGTCGTGCTGGCCCTGGTCCTGTTCGCGGCGGTCCAGGCCGGTCCAGCGGCGGCCGGAGTGGGCGATGGTGACGCCGACCTCCAGCAGCTGGCGGCGGTCGTACCAGCCGCGCAGTTTGGGGCCGACGACGGCCACGTCGTCGCGGCCGGCCTCCCGCTCGCGCTCGACGACGCGCAGCAGCTCGGCCAGGGCGTCGGGGGCGGGGGCGCAGTCGTCGTGCAGCAGCCACAGCCACTGCACCGGTTCTCCGTGCGGGAGTTCGGGGAGGTCGTAGGCGTCGTCGCGCCAGGTGCGGGTGACGGGGTCCCAGCCGCTGGGCCGCCTCAGGTACGGCAGGTCCTCCGGGGTGAGGACGGGGGCCGCGCGGTGGGCTTCCTCGACGGCCTGGCCGAAACCGGTACGGCGGGCGAGGTGCAGCACGCGGTCGGCGCCGAGGGCGTCGGTGACGAGCTGGGCGGAGTCGTCGGCGCTGCCGGTGTCGGCGGCCACGGCGGACTGCACGGGGCGCTCCTGGCCGAGCAGGCCGGCGAGCGCGTCGGGCAGCCAGCGGGCGCCGTCATGGGAGACGAGGACCGCGGTCACCACATGACGCGGGAACTCTGGGGTGGCAGCCGCGCTGGGCTGGTCTGCCGTGTGGCTGTGCACGGACATCGAGGTACGGGCCCCGGTTCGGTGGACTGCGGTGGACGCCTGCGCCCGGTGAGGGCGGCGGGGCGTCTCGGACGAGCGACCACACTATCGGCTGGGCATGACGGCGGCCCGCCGCCTGTGGACAACCCACGGGCAACGGGCCGTTGGATGCGTGCGTGGATGCCGTTTGCTCGCACGGGCCGGCTTCGCCGCGGACCCGCTCACGCCCGGGGGCACCCGGTGTCCGGCACTCTCGTCCGGACGGCAGCCGCCCTGTTCGGACGGGGGGCCGCCCGCCTGCGTCCGGCAGCCTTGCCTTGCCGGAGCAGTGCCGGCCGGTCCGGGAGGGCGGCCTGCGCGGCCCGCCTCGTCGGGGCCGGGCCCGTTCTAGACGGCGGCCTTCTTCAGCCGGCGCCGCTCGCGCTCGGACAGGCCGCCCCAGATACCGAAGCGCTCGTCGTTGGCGAGGGCGTACTCGAGGCACTCGGACCGGACCTCGCAGGCCAGGCAGACCTTCTTGGCCTCCCGGGTCGAGCCGCCCTTCTCGGGGAAGAAGGATTCGGGATCGGTCTGGGCGCACAGCGCGCGCTCCTGCCAGCCGAGTTCCTCGTCCGCGTCGTCGACCAGCAGTTCCTGCACCAGCTCGGTCATGTGCGCCCCTCGTCCGTCTTTCGCGTCCCCGTGATGCAGCCGTTACCGAACCGGCTGAACGACACGAGTGAAATTACAAGTGTGCTGCTCCGGGCGAGTCAAGCCGAGATCTGCTATTGGGCCCCTGATTCACTCTGCGGAACCAAGGCCCTGCGGTAAGTGTTCAAATCGCCATAAACCTTGACACAGAGCCGCGCCCTCAAGGGCGCTCTCCCCCGTTCGAAGCCCTCACAGGGCCAGTACGAAGAAGGACGCCCCGGCGTTCGATCCCGTTCCGACACGCACCGCGAAGCGAGCCGGATCACATTCGGATCACGGGATCGCAACGGGGCTTGCGCACCCGGTTGTGCGCCATGTCTCCCGGAGGCCACACGAACAAACCTTTCCCCTCACGGATGAACCGGAAGAGGTGAAAGACGTCCCACATACCGGGAGGGAAGTTGACAGTGCGGGTGTGAGCCGCTGTCCTTGTGGGCATGCTCGCGAACTTGGCACTCACCTCGACCCGCCCCGCCGGGTCCCACGGTGCTGCCCGCGCTCGCTGTAGCTGTTGCCGCTCCTGCTGTTGAGCCGACCGCGCTCCGGCAGTCCGCGCCCGCCCGGGCCCGGCCGCACCGCTCCGCCCCCGCCCCCTCCCGCGGGCCCTCACTCCGCAGCCCGTCGGCAGGAGACCGCACCCCGGCGTGCGGCGCGCACACCCCCACCGGGCCAGCGCACCCGCCCCGCCCTTCCGACCGTCCTCACGGCAAGGAACCCACCGCTTCCATGAACAGCGACAGCGACCTCCAGATCGCCGGCGATCTCCTCGAAGTGCCCCACCTGCTCCAGCCTCCGCGTGAACACCCCGCCACCGTCGCCGAGTTCGCCGGCCTGGCCCGCTCCCTCGCCGCCGGCCGCGCGCAGTGGGAGCACCTCGTGCGCTTCGACGCCGCCACGCGCTGGTACCACCGGCTGCGCACCGGCCCCGGCTACGAGGTGTGGCTGCTGTCCTGGCTTCCCGGTCAGGGCACCGGACTGCACGACCACGGCCGCTCCAGCGGGGTCCTGACCGTCCTGGAGGGCACCCTGACCGAGCGGACCCACCGCGGCTCCCGCGCGCTCGCGCCCGGAGCGCAACGCGTGTTCGCACCCGGATACGTGCACGAGATCGTGAACGACGCCCTGGAGCCGGCGGTCAGCCTGCACGTCTACTACCCGGGCCTCACCGAGATGCCGATGCACACGGCCGCCGACCGCGCAGTTGCCGGTCCCGCCGCCCGCTCCCCCTACACCGCGTCCCCCTACGGCGCGTCCTCCGGCACCACGCCCGCCGGCACCACGCCCGCCGGCACCGCGCCTTCCGGCGCCCGAGCCGCCCAGTCCTCGGGCACGCCGTCCTCGGGCACGCCGTCCTCGGGCACGCCGTCCTCCGCCGGCCCGGGCCCGACCGTCGCCGCCTGACGCGTCGTCGCGGGCGCCTGACAGACTTGGCCCATGCGCATTGTGGTTCTGGCAGGCGGCATCGGCGGTGCCCGGTTCCTGCGCGGTCTGAAGCAGGCCGCACCGGACGCGGACATCACCGTCATCGGCAACACCGGCGACGACATCCACCTCTTCGGTCTGAAGGTCTGCCCCGACCTCGACACGGTGATGTACACGCTCGGCGGCGGCATCAACGAGGAGCAGGGCTGGGGGCGCACCGACGAGACCTTCCACCTGAAGGAGGAACTCGCCTCGTACGGAGTGGGCCCGGAGTGGTTCGGGCTGGGCGACCGGGACTTCGCCACGCACATCGTGCGGAGCCAGATGCTGGGTGCCGGCTATCCGCTCAGCGCCGTCACGGAGGCGCTGTGCGACCGGTGGAAACCCGGAGTGCGGCTGATCCCGATGTCCGACGACCGCATCGAGACCCATGTCGCGGTCGAGGTGGACGGCGAACGCAAGGCGGTCCACTTCCAGGAGTACTGGGTGCGGCTGCGCGCCTCGGTGCCGGCCGAGGCGGTCGTGCCGGTCGGTGCGGAGCAGGCCAAACCCGCCCCGGGGGTGCTGGAGGCGCTCGCCGAGGCGGACGTCATCCTCTTCCCGCCGTCCAACCCGGTGGTCTCGATCGGCACGATCCTCGCGGTGCCCGGCATCCGGGAGGCCATCGCCGAGGCCGGGGTGCCCGTCGTCGGGCTCTCCCCCATCGTCGGGGCCGCCCCGGTGCGCGGCATGGCCGACAAGGTGCTCGCCGCGATCGGAGTGGAGTCCTCCGCCGCGGCGGTCGCCGAGCACTACGGCTCGGGGCTGCTGGACGGCTGGCTCGTCGACACGGTGGACTCCGGGGCGGTGGCGCGGGTCGAGGACGCGGGCATCCGCTGCCGCGCCGTCCCGCTGATGATGACCGACGTCGAGGCGGCAGCGCAGATGGGCCGGGAGGCGCTGGCGCTGGCCGAGGAGGTGCGGGGGGCTTGAGTGCACCGCGGGCGGAGGGGTACCGGGTCTGGGCCGTGCCGGGGCTGCCGGAGGTGCGGCCGGGCGACGACCTCGCCAAGCTGATCGCCGCCGCGGAACCCGGTCTGGCCGACGGGGACGTACTGCTCGTCACCTCCAAGATCGTTTCCAAGGCGGAGGGTCGGATCGTCCGGGCGGCCGACCGGGAGGCGGCGATCGACGCCGAGACGGTCCGGGTGGTGGCCCGGCGCGGGACGCTGCGCATCGTCGAGAACCGGCAGGGCCTGGTGATGGCCGCCGCCGGTGTCGACGCCTCCAACACCCCCGCCGGCACGGTTCTGTTGCTGCCCTCGGACCCGGACGCGTCCGCGCGGGCGATCCGGAAGGGCGTGCGCGACGCGCTCGGCGTGCGCGTCGGCGTCGTCGTCACCGACACCTTCGGCCGGCCCTGGCGCACGGGACTCACCGATGTCGCGATCGGCGCCGCGGGCGTGCGGGTGCTGGACGATCTGCGTGGCGGCGAGGACGCCCACGGCAACCCGCTCGCCGCGACGGTGGTGGCGACCGCCGACGAACTGGCCGCCGCCGGGGACCTGGTCAAGGGCAAGACCGCGGGGCTGCCCGTCGCGGTCGTGCGCGGCCTCGGGCACCTGGTCGCGCCCGAGGCCGACGCCGACACCGACGACACCGACGACCCGGACGACGCAGCCGACGCGGATGACGCGGACAGCTGCACGGGTGCGCGGGCCCTGGTCCGGGATACCCGTGACGACATGTTCCGGCTGGGCACCTCGGAGGCGGTCCGGCTGGCGGTGACGCAGCGGCGCACCGTCCGGGAGTTCACCGAGGAGCCGGTGGACCCCGGGGCGGTCCGGCGGGCCGTGGCCGCCGCGGTCACGGCGCCCGCACCGCACCACACGACGCCCTGGCGTTTCGTACTGCTGGAGTCGGCGGGCGCGCGGACCGCGCTGCTGGACGCCATGCGGGACGCCTGGGAGGCCGACCTGCGGCGGGACGGGAAGAGCGAGGAGTCCATCGCCCGGCGGGTGCGCCGCGGCGAGGTGCTGCGCCGGGCCCCGTACCTCGTCGTGCCGTGCCTCGTCGCGGACGGCGCGCACCACTACGGTGACGTGCGGCGGGACGGGGCCGAGCGGGAGATGTTCGTGGTCGCGGCGGGCGCCGGGGTACAGAACTTCCTGGTCGCGCTCGCCGGGGAGCGGCTGGGGTCGGCGTGGGTGTCGTCGACGATGTTCTGCCGGGACGTCGTGCGCGGGGTGCTGGGCCTGCCGGCGGACTGGGACCCGATGGGCGCCGTCGCGGTCGGCCACCCGGCGCAGCGGCCCGCGCCCCGGCCGGACCGGGACCCGGCGGCCTTCGTCGAGGTGCGCTGAGGGTGGCCCAGGGCCCGTTCCGGGCTCCGGCACCGCGCCCCCGGGCGTCCCCTCGGACCGGGCGGTCCCGGACAGGCCCTACTCTCGTGGGACACATCTCCGGCTCATCTGGGACCCGACAGTGGCAGGACGCTTCGCACCCCGGCCCACCCGCACCACCGTGCGCGGGGGGCATGTCGCCGTGCCCGCCGCGCTTCCCCGCCCGGCTCCCGTGCCGGGACGGGTGCGGACCTGGGTGCCCGAGGGCCCGCTCGACCTCGGGCTGGTGCTGGGTCCGCTGCGGCACGGGAGCGGCGACCCGACCTTCCGCACGCTGCCGGACGGGTCGGTGTGGCGGGCCAGCCGGACACCCGCCGGCCCCGGCACGCTCCGGGTGTCCGGTCAGGGCGGCGAGGTCCGCGGCGAGGCCTGGGGACCGGGGGCCGAGTGGCTCCTGGAGAGGTTGCCCGAGCTGCTCGGCGCAGCGGACGATCCCTCCGCCTTCGCGCCGCGGCACCGGCTGCTGGCGGTGACCCGGCACCGGCGGCCCGGGCTGCGGCTCACGCGTACCGGTCTGGTGCTGGAGTCGCTGATCCCCGCGGTGCTGGAGCAGAAGGTCACCACGCAGGAGGCCTACCGCGCCTGGCGCCTGCTGGTGCGCAAGTTCGGGGAGCCGGCGCCCGGGCCGGTCGACGGGCGGATGTGGGTCATGCCGGAGCCGCGGACGTGGGCGCTCGTCCCGTCCTGGGAGTGGCATCGCGCCGGGGTGGACGACAAGCGGGCCTCCACGGCCCTGCGGGCGGTGCGGGTCGCCGCCCGGCTGGAGGAGGCGGTGGCGATGGAGCCGCAGGCGGCGCAGCGGCGGCTGGAGCTCGTACCGGGCGTCGGCCCGTGGACGTCGGCGGAGACGGTGCAGCGCAGCCACGGCGCCCCGGACGCGGTGACCGTCGGTGACCTGCATCTGCCGGGAATCGTGGGGTGGGCGCTGGCCGGGGACCGGGACGCCGACGACGCGGAGATGCTGCGGCTGCTGGAGCCGTACGCGGGTCAGCGGCACCGCGCGGCCCGGCTGGTCCTGCTCAGCGGACGGACGCCCGGGCGGCGGGCGCCGAAGATGCCGCGGGTGGACATCGCGCGGTGGTGAGCGGCACCGGACCGGCCCGGGGGCAAGGCGGTACGGGCCGACCGGTCGGTGACGGTCTCCTCCGGCGCCTGCGGCTTCTCCGGGAAGGCCGGCGCGCGCCCCGCGGCGTCGGTGGGTGCCGGGCGTAGGCGCACGGTCCCTCCTCGGTGACGTACTCCGGCCGACGGACCGCCGGGCCGGGCCCGGGTTTCCGGTGGCGCTCGGCGGTGCCGCCGGTCCGGTGTCAGCGCCCCTGGTAGCGGGCGGCGGTCGAGCGGGTGGAGTCGAGCTTGCCGTAGAGGTAGCGGCCCGGGCACTCCGTGGCGTAGCCGTCCCGGTGTCCGGAGATGACGTTCAGTCGCACCTCCTTGCCCTTCTTGTAGAGATTGCCACCGCCGGACTTGAGGTACGTCTTCGCGCTGGGGTTCCTCCCGTACAGGCCGAGCTTCCAGGCCGTCAGCTGCGCGATGGCCTTCACCGCCGCGGACGACGGCTTCGCCGAGGTGAAGGTGCCGAGGACGGCGACTCCCATGCTGTCGGTGTTGAACCCGTAGGTGTGGGCTCCCATCACCGGCTTCGCCACGCCGCCGGCACGGCCCTCGTAGATCTTTCCGCACTTGTCGACGAGGAAGTTGTAGCCGATGTCGCGCCAGCCCAGGCTCTTGACGTGGTAGCGGTAGATGCTGCGGATGACCGCCGGGGCCTGCGAGCAGCTGTACGCGTTGCCGGTCACCGTGTGGTGCACGAAGGCCGCCTTGACGGTGTTCGTGTAGCGGAACTTGCTCTCCCGGAGCTTCTCGTCCGCCCCCCAGCCGCGCCGGGTGACGATCCCCGGGCGGGGGCCGATGTACGGCTTCGCCCGCTGCTGCTCCGTCAGCCCGGTGCCGGGCAGGGCGAGCAGTTCCCGCTCCGTCTGCTGCCGGTCGAGCGCGGGGATCTCGGTGGCGCCGAGCGCCACTCCGGCAAGCTCGGTGTTGGCGGCGGAGGCGGCCCGCGCCCGGGAGCCGAGCGCCGCCGGCACCGCGCCCGGCACCGCCTCCGGCTGCCCGGCCACCTGGTCGGGGGTGTCCCGCCCGACCGGCCCGGCAGGTGCGGCGCCGGCGCGGTCGGCACCGGCGGCGCGGTCGGTCCCCTCGGCACGACCGGTACCGTCGGCCGGTGCGGCGCGGCCCGGGTCGACCAGTTCCACACGGAGACCGGAGGGAAGCCGGGAGGGGGCGTCCCCGCCGGTCCCGCCGGTCCCGCCGGTCCCGCCCTCCGCGCGGACGCGGACCTGTACGCCGTCGGAGTCGCCGACCCACAGCGGGGCGGTGCCGCCGCGGACCCGGCCGGAGGCGCGTTCGGCGCTGCCCGGGTCGGCGCCGTGGTCGGCGTTGTCCGGCTCGACGTCCTGCCAGCCGGACCAGGCGCCGGTGGCGGTGGCACGGGCGCGGACCTGCACGGTGCCGTGCAGCGCGGCGTCGGGATCGTCCCAGACGACTCCCACGAGGGAGAAGCGCCGCACCCGGCGGCGGGGCAGGCCCTGTTCGGCGGCCGGGCCGAGGGAGCGGTCGCGGGCCAGGGGTTCGAGGGGCAGCGACTGGGTACCGCCGGCGACACCGCCGGACGCGGCCGCCGCCCGGCCGGCTATGGCCGCCGCGCCGGCAGCCGGCGACGTACGTGCCGCCGGCGCGGGCGTTGCCGCGGCGGGCTGGGTCAGGGGGAGGGCGAGCGCGGCCGCACAGGTGGCGCCGATCGAAGAAGCAAGCAATCTACGCATGCCCTCGATCCTGGACATAGTCATACATATCTGTCCATCGGGGAACTGACGGTGCATCGGAACCATTCCGCCGAACCGGTGGCGCACGGCGGGCCGGCCGGGGCCCGACCGGGCTACGCGGGTCGGACCGCGGGCAGGGGGCGGCGTAACCTGATGCGGGTGAACGCCACCGATCGCACCCCTGCCGACCTGCTGCGTTCCGCGCTCGCCGCGGATCCCGCGCGCCCGCTGGTGACTTTCTACGACGACGCCACCGGCGAACGCGTCGAACTGTCCGTCGCCACCTTCGCCAATTGGGTGGCCAAGACGTCGAATCTGCTCCGCGACGAGATGTCCGCCGAGCCCGGCGACCGGGTCGCGCTGCTGCTGCCCGCGCACTGGCAGACGGCCGTCTGGCTGCTGGCGTGCGCCTCGGTGGGCGCCGTCGCGGACGTCGACGGCGATCCCGCCCGGGCGGACTTCGCGGTGGCCGGTCCGGGCCGTTTCGAGGAGGGGCTGGCCTGCCGCGGGGAGCGGTACGCGCTGTCCCTGGCGCCGCTCGGCCGGCGCTTCGTACCCGAACCACCCCAGGGCTACGCGGACTACGCGGTGGAGGTGCCCGGCCACGGCGACCTGTTCACGCCGTACGCGGCGGTGGATCCGGAGGAACCGGCGCTGATCGTCGCCGGGGCCGAGTACACCGGGGCCGAGATCGTGGAGCGGGCGCGGGCGGACGCCGCGGGACTGGGCCTGACCGGGCCCGGCTCGCGACTGCTGTCGGCGCTGCCGTACTCCACCTGGGAAGGCCTCAGCGCGGGACTGTACGCACCGCTCGCCTCCGGCGGTTCGGTGGTGCTGTGCCCCGCCCTCGGCCAGGCCGACGCCGAAGCGGTGGCCAAGCGGATCGAGAGCGAACGCGTCACCGCCACGGCGCGCTAGCGGGCACCGCGCCCCGTCCCGCCGCGGACCGCTCCCCCAAGCCCCTCGCCACCCAGCCCCACCCCGCACCGCCTCCTCGTCCGTCCCGCGGTACCGGCGGCGGCCCGCCCCAGACCCGTACCGCCACCGCACGCACCCGCCGCCCGTGCTGTCGCCGCCCGCGGTCGCCGCCCGCGGTCTCGTCCCCCGTTCGGCCCAGTCCCGCTCCCCATGTCAGCCCGGTGCGCGTCATCGTCGTAGCAGCAGGTGCCCGGCACCGGACACGGAGGGCGGCCCGCGCGTCGGGCCCTGAGGATGGAAGCCGAGGACGACACGGGCACAGGAGCAGGCGCAGGAGCAGACACAGGCGCAGACGCAGACGCAGACGCAGGGCCGGAGCAGGACGAGACGTTCCTACGGCGAAGGGGGACGCTGCCGTGACCGACGCCGCGGGGAAGCCCGCCGGAAGGCCGTACGGCCCCGAGCCGGGAGCGACCGCCACCGGCACCGGACTGGCCCGGCGCCGCCGCAGGCGCTGGCTGCGCGGTGGCGCCCTGGGGGTCGCGGCGTTGCTGACGGCGGCCGCCGGCACCGGCTGGTTCCTCTACGCCAAGCTCGACGGGAACATCACGGCGGACGAGGCGGCCGCCGCCGAACTGGCCCGGTACGACAAGGAGCGGCCGACCGCCCTGGTGAAGGACGCCCAGAACATCCTGCTGATCGGGTCGGACACCCGCTCCGGCGAAGGGAACGGCGAGTACGGGCGGGACTCGGGGACGGAGCGGTCGGACACCGTGATCCTGCTGCACCTCGCCGCGGGGCGGCAGCGGGCCACCGCGGTGTCGATCCCGCGCGACCTGATGGTGGACGTGCCGGACTGTCTCCGCCGCGACGGGCGCCGCGGCGGACCGGTGTTCGCGATGTTCAACTACGCCTACGAGATCGGCGGCTCCGCCTGCACGATCCGCACCGTGGAGAAGCTGACCGGAATCCGGATCGACCATCACGTCGTGGTCGACTTCAGCGGCTTCAAGAAGGTCGTGGACGCGGTCGGGGGCGTCGGGATCTGCCTCGCCGAACCGATCCGGGACAAGGACGCCCGGCTCCGGCTGCCGGCCGGCCGGGTCACGCTCGACGGCGAGGAGGCGCTCGGCTACGTCCGCGCCCGCAAGTCCCTCGGCAACGGCAGCGACACCGACCGGATGAGCCGCCAGCAGCACTTCCTGGGGGCTCTGATGGACGAGGTACGCGGAAACGACGTGCTGCTCAACCCGGTGAAGCTGTATCCCGTCCTGGACGCGGCCACCTCGTCCCTCACCACGGATCCGGAACTGGCACATCTGCGCGGTTTGTACCGCCTTGTGCGCGGCCTTCGCAATATCCCCACGGAACACTTGCAGTTCCTGACCGTTCCCCGGGAGCCGTACTCCCGCGACGCCAACCGGGACCAGCTCGAGCAGCCGGAGGCGCGGGAGCTGTTCCGGCGGTTGCGCACCGACAGGCCCGTGGCGGTCGGCGCGTCCACGCCGACCGCCGACGCCCCGACGGCGGGGCGCACGTTCGACGGGAGTACCGCGACCGAGGACGCCTGCGGGTAAAGCGCTCACCAAGGTGGCGAACAGCAGTTCTGGGAATGGGGACAATTGCCCGGTTGTAAGGGCGTGGAGTTTGTCACCGTAGTCGCTTGCCGCCGAATGGGGCGGATAGTGTGAGCGGTCCGGTGCACCGGCCACGCGACCGTTCGCGGGCACTCGCACTGTGAGACCGAGACCGGAGCGCCTCCGGGGGTGAGGCGCGGCGTGGCCCCGACGGAGGATCAGGCAACCGTGGACGCGCAAGGCCGTGGGCGGGCGGAGAACGTCGATCCCGCCGACCAGTGGGTACTCAACCCGAACACCGGCGAATACGAGCTGCGACTGAGCCGTTCCGCTCCGCAACCGCCGGTCCCCGGACCCCGGAGGCCGGCGACGCGGACACAGGCACCCGGTGCACGGGCGCCGGGGCGCGGGGCACCCGGGCGTGCGGCGCCGGGACGTGAGGCTCCGGGACGTGAGGCACCCGGCCGCGAAGCGCCGGGGCGTGACGTTCCGCCACCGCGCAGGCGCCGCGGCACTCCGGAGGAGCCGCCGCCGGGTCGGCGCGGGCACCGGCCCCCGAAGAAGAAGTCGCGCGCCAAGAAGGTGCTGGTGTGGACCGGCGGCACGATGGCGTTCGTGGTGGTCGCGGCCGCCGCCACCGGCTACTTCTACCTGAAGCACCTCGAGGGCAACGTGCAGTCGACCGACGTCGGCGACGCCGGTTCCAAGGGTTTCAGCAAGGACGAGGCCTTCAACATCCTGCTGATCGGCACCGACAAGCGCACCGGCAAAGGCAACGAGGGCTACGGCGACAAGGGCAGCGTCGGGCACGCCGACACCAACATCCTTCTGCACGTCTCCAAGGACCGGACGAACGCCACCGCGCTGAGCATCCCGCGCGACCTGGTGATCGACGTCCCTGACTGCCCGACGAAGCAGGAGGACGGCTCCACCAAGGTCATCCCGGGCACCGAGAACGAGCGCTTCAACGTCAGCCTGGGGCAGTCAGGCCGCGACCCCGGCTGCACCATGCGCACCGTCGAGGCGATCACCGGGATCCACGTCGACCACTTCATGATGGCGGACTTCAACGCGGTCAAGACGCTGACGACGGCGGTGGGTGGCGTCGACGTCTGCGTCGCGCACGCCGTCAACGACAAGAACTCGCATCTGAAGCTCCCTGCGGGCAAGTCGACGGTGGAGGGCGAGCAGGCCCTCGCCTTCGTCCGCACCAGGCACAGCTGGGGGAACGAGGGCGACCTGGACCGCATCAAGGTGCAGCAGCAGTTCCTGAGTTCGCTGATGCGCAAGATGTCCTCCGGCGACACCCTCACCAACCCGACCAAGCTGTACAAACTCGCCGAAGCAGCCACGAAGTCCCTCACCGTCGACACCGGTATCCACAGCCTGAACACCCTCAAGGACGTGGCGCTGGAGCTGAAGAAGGTGCCGACGAAGAACATCACCTTCCTGACGGTGCCGGTGCGGGACAACCCGGCGGACGGCGCCACCCACAAGACGGTGCTCCTCCAGGAGGACGCCTCGGCGAAGGTGTTCAACGCCATCAAGAACGACGTGTCCTTCACCGAGGTGAAGAAGCAGCAGCAGCAAGCCGCCAAGGACGCCCAGGCCGCCAAGTTGAAGGGCACCCGGTCCGCGGCCTCCGCGGTGCGGGTGCGGGTGCTCAACGGCGGCGCACCCGGCGGAAGCGCGCAGCGCACCCTGGAGTGGCTGCAGAACGAGCAGGGGGTGACCAAGTCGGAGAACGCGGGCAACGCTCCCGCGAACGTCGCCAGGACCACCCTCGAGTACGCACCCGACCAGGCGGACCAGGCGCGCGAGTTGGCCGCACTCATGGGCCTTCCGGGCTCGGCGATGAAGCCGGGCAAGAGCGTGACCAACTCCCAGGGTCTGCCCACGATGACGCTGACGCTCGGCCCGGACTTCGACAAGCCGGGCACACCGCTCACCGCTCCGACGAAGGCGCCGGACGTCGACAAGACCACGGCGGACGAGGTCAAGTGCGCCAAATGAGCCGCTGACCCGGCTCGACCGCCCTGCCGCGCGTCCCCCGGGCGTACGGCGGGTGCGGCGCGCACGCACCGCACCGTGGCACCACCAGGGGGAGGACGGGGCACATGACGCAGTGCGGCCTGCGGGGTGAGAGGAGCGCGGGCGAGGACGGCATAGCCGGCGCCGCGGCAGGGCCGTCGGCACCGGCCGGTACCGGCCCGCACGACCGCGGGGCGCACCCGGCGGCGCGTGACCGGCCCCGCCGCGGGCACCGGGTACTTCGCTGGTCGGCGGCGGCCCTGGCGGTCCTGGTGCTGGGTACCGCGGGCGGCGGCTACCTCTACTACCGGCACCTGAACGGCAACATCCGCAAGGACGCCCTCAACCTGGGCGACCGCAAGGACCGGGCGGCCGCGCCCACCGCGAACGCGGCCGGACACACCCCGCTGAACATCCTGCTGATCGGCTCCGACGGACGGAACAGCGCCGAGGACCAGAGACTCGGCGGCGCGAAGGAGACGTTCGACACCCCGCCGCGGGCCGACGTGCAGATGCTGCTCCACCTCTCCGCGGACCGCACCGACATGTCCGTCGTCAGCATGCCCCGCGACACCCTCGTCCGGCTGCCGAAGTGCACCGACCCGGACACCGGCGAGGTCTACCCGGCGACCGTGTCGCGGAGGATGACGAACGAGTCGCTCGGCCGCGGCGGCCCCGGCTGCACCGTGGCGACCTGGGAGAAGCTCACCGGCATCCACATCGACCACTTCGTCATGGTCGACTTCGCGGGTGTCGTGTCGATGGCGGACGCCATCGGCGGGGTGCCGGTCTGCGTCGACGCCGACATCTACTCGCACACCTCCAGCGGACACGGCTCGGGGCTGCGGCTCGAGAAGGGCACCACGTACGTCAAGGGCGAGCAGGCCCTGCAGTGGCTGCGCACCCGCTACGGCTTCGAGGACAACACGGACATCGCCCGGGCCAAGGCGCAGCACCAGTACATGAGCGCGATGGTCCGGCAGCTCCGCGCGAACGCCACCCTCGGCAACCCGAGCCGGCTGCGCGGGCTGGCGGAGACGGCCACCCGCGCCCTCACCGTGGACGAGGGCCTGGGCGCCGTGAAGAAGCTCTACGACCTGAGCGTGGAGCTGAACAAGGTCCCGACCGACCGCATCGCCATGACCACGATGCCGTGGGTCTACGCCGCGGACGGCAACCGGGTGCTGCCGAAGCCGGGCGACGCGGAGCAGCTGTTCCGCCTCGTCCGCGAGGACATCGCACTCGACGGCAGCGACGGGGAGCAGGGCGCCGGCGGGAACCCGGAGCAACAGGACCAGGGGAGCACCGCCACCGCCTCACCACCGGCGCCCTCGGCCTCGGCCGCCCCGGACGCGGAGATCGCGGTCCGGGTGCGCAACGGGACGCGGAGCGGCACCCGGGCTGCCGTGAACGGCCGGGCGGAGGCGGTCCGCCGGCTCCTCGCCGGCAAGGGCTTCGCCCGCGCCACGGTGGACCCGTCCGCCGCTCCCGGCGAGGAGACGACGGTCGTGCGCTACCCGGGCGCGGATCTGCTCGGCGACGCGCAGCGCGTCGCCGGGATCCTGGGCCTGCCCGCGAGCGCGGTGCGGCAGTCGGCGAACGTGTCCGGAATCACGCTGGTGGTCGGCGCGGACTGGCGGTCCGGCACCACGTACACCGCGCCGGACACCGGGCGGACCGGCCAAAACGGCTACAGCACACCGGAGTCGGCCGACGTCCTCAACGGCTCGGACAGCGGCTGCATGCACGTGAACCCCGACTACATCTGGTAATTCTCGGGCAGTCGCCGGGAATGCGATCTTCTCAGCCACATTGATCGATATCCGGTCAACAACCTGGCCTGAACTAGTTCGAACTGATCGAACATGCCAAGCTTTGTACCTCCCGGGGGTGATAAACCCCTGCGAGGCCATTGAACCCAAGGGGGACTGATGGGGGTCAGGAACAAGGCCGGGAGAGTCACCGCGTCACTCGGACTCATCGTGTCGGGAATCGCGGGTTACTCACTCGCCACCGCACCGGCCGCGAGCGCCGCCACCTACGGCTGCAACGGCTACCAGATCGATAGCTGGAACAACGTCGGCGACGACGACAAGGTCTATGCGACAACGTACGTGTTCTGGGATGGCACGTACAACTGCGTCGCAGCCGTGAAGCGCGGCGACTACTACGGCAAGTCGTCCCGCATACGTGTGGAGGGCTACACCGACGCAGAGGGCTACATCGGCAAGGACGACGGCCACTACCTCTACTACGCCGACTTCAAGTTCTACGGCAAGAACCGCTGCATTGCAGTGGAAACGGACATATGGAACTTCAACGGTAACAACATCATTCAGGATCACGTTCCGTACGACGGGTACTTCCACTGCGGCTGAGGGGGGCTGACGTGCAGCACTTCAGGATGAAAGTCGGACGCTGGCTCATGAGCGCGGCGGTCCTACTCGGGGTCGCCGTGGCAGGTCCGGTCGCGACAGCGCCGGCTGCAGCAGCGGCCACCGGATGCAACGGCACGCTCATCGACCAGATCAACCACGACTACAACGGGTCACTCGTCGCCATCACCTACCTGTACTGGGACGGCACGTACAACTGCGTCAAGTCCGTGAAGGCCGGCTCCTATTACGGCGTCAGCTCGCGCATGGGTCTCACACTCATGACTCCGGACGACATGACCGGGGACACGGGTTACTTCAAGTACTACGCAGGGCCGATCAAGCTATACGGCAAGGGCAAGTGCATCGCCTTCGAACTGGACATGTGGAAGCCAAACGGCCCGAACTTCCTGCAGGACAGGATTCCTTTTGACGGCTGGTTCCACTGCGGCTGAGTGCGACTCGCTGTCGGCCCCTCCTCGAAGGAGGGGCCCCTCGCCGTTTTCGCAGCGAGGACCAACGGAGACCCGTCGAAAGCCTCCAGACCGAATCCCAGCCCCGACAGCCCGCCCCGTCACTTCCGCAACCTCGGAAGACGGTGGACGGCGGACGACCACGAAAGGCGACCGCCTCGCCTGCCTGCAGCGTGAGACCATCGGGAGCCCCGGGTACGCGACCGACGACCCCGCACGACCTCAACACCGCGCGCCACCGGTGACATTCGTCACGACGTGCGGTAGGCCGGTCGCAGGCGCGGGTGTCGCCGTCCCGGGAGAGGACGCCGCAGGCGCCAAGCCCGGCCCCATCCCGATCTCCCGGCACGCAGCGAACAAAGGCCGCACCCCACCCTCAAATGACCACGCCGTCATGCAACATCGGTCGCCGCACCGCCCGCGTTCCGACCCGCCGCAAGACGGGTCGACGGCGCCCCCTCCGTGGAATCAGGCACATGACCGTCGCGTGTCGTCGGGAGCAGGCAGTGTCCGCGCTTCGGCGCCCCCGGCTCAAGCCTGCGAAGGACGTTGCAGAATACATGGAGCGACTACCGCCCCTGCGGCTTTTTCACCACTGGCACCGGTTCGGGGCGGACGGATCCGAAACCTTGGTCCTCACCGCTCCGGCGAAGACGCCGGATGCGGACGAGTCCACGGCAGAGAAAGTTCAGTGCATCAATTAGCGCCCCGAGGGCCACCTTAAGGGCCTGTCGTGCGTCCAACTGGACGATGGCAGGCCCGTCGGGCGACTTGAAGGGTGGGGAGACGGAAGCATGACGCAGAGCACTGTGCCCGGAGAGGGGACACGGAGGGGCAACCGCCGTGCCCGCGAACTGCACCAGGAGACCGCTCGGCGTGCGGCCAAGCGGTCGGGGCACAGGGGTTCGGACGGCGAGGAGCCGGGTCGCAGAGGCCAGCGTAAGCGGCGACGCAAGGGCAAACACCGCATATTCCGCTGGATCGCCATATCCATGGCGGTGCTGATACTCGGCACCGCCACCGCCGGCTACCTCTACTACCGGCACCTGAACGGCAACATCCAGTCCGGCAAGCGGAGCAGCGGGGACTCCAAGGTCAGGAAGTCCGCGGCGAACGCCGACGGACAGCGCCCCCTGAACATCCTCCTCCTCGGCTCGGACAGCCGTAACTCCGCGGAGAACGTGAAACTGGGCGGGCACAAGGAGAGCGTCGGCACCAAGCCGCGGGCCGACGTGCAGATGCTGGTCCACCTGTCGGCGGACCGCAAGAGCGCCGCCGTGGTGAGCATCCCGCGCGACACCCGCGTCGACATCCCCGCGTGCACCGACCCGGCTACCGGCGAGAAGTTCCCTGCGACGAACGAGATCATCACCGACACACTGACCCGCGGCGGGGCCGGCTGCACGCTGGCCACCTGGCAGAACCTCACCGGCGTCTACATCGACCACTGGATGATGATCGATTTCGCCGGCGTGGTGAGCATGGCGGACGCCATCGGCGGCGTCGACGTCTGCGTGAAGCAGAACGTGTGGGACCACCCGACGGCCATGGTCCGTGGCGGCTCCGGTCTGAAGCTGAAGGCCGGGACGACGAAGGTCAAGGGCAAGCAGGCGCTCCAGTGGCTGCGCACGCGCCATGCCTTCTACAACGATCAGGGTCGCGCCAAGGCCCAACACATGTACCTGAACTCGATGCTCCGCAGCCTGAAGGAGCAGAACGTCTTCACCGACAGCGGGCACCTGCTGAACCTGGCCGAGGCGGCCACGAAATCGCTGAAGGTCTCCGAGGAGATCGACTCGGTCAAGAAGCTCTACGACCTGGCGATGCAGCTCAAGACGGTGCCGACCGACCGCATCACCATGCTGACCGTGCCGACGATCAAAGACAACAAGGACGACCAGCACCTGCTGATGGCGGAGGCGAAGGCCGACAAGATCTTCTCGATGCTGCGCGAGGACGTGCCCTTCGACAAGAACGGCAAGGCCGCGGCGGCGACTGCGGCGCCGAGCCCGTCGTCGGCGTCCCAGGACCCGGCCGCCCCGGACGGCCAGATCGCCGTCCAGGTGCAGAACGGCACGCAGACGGACGCCCAGGCCGCCACGCCCCACCGAGCGGGCGCCGTCGCCCAGCTGCTCCTCGACAAGGGCTTCACGCAGACGGAGGTGGATCGTTCGCCTCCGCTCAGTGAGAAGACCACGGTCGTCCGCTACCCGTCCGCCGATCTGAAGGGGGACGCCCAGCGGGTCGCCGAGGCGCTCGGCATCCCGGCGACGTCGGCGCAGCCTTCCAGCGCTGTCTCCGGCGTCACGGTCGTCGTGGGCGCCGACTGGCGCTCGGGCACGACCTACCCGAAGCAGCCGGCGCCGAAGGCCGGGGACATCCCCGACGGCTCGGACGCCTCCAACGCGTCGGACGAGGTCGGTATCAACGGCCAGTGCATGGATGTGTACTGGCCCTACCGCTGGTAGGGCGCCAGAGCGAAAGCAGATGCGGATGCGGGTGGGGCCGGGAAACCAGTTCCCGGCCCCACCCGTCCCGCCTGTCCGGCCGGCAACCGCATCGTGCGCCTCCGGCCGTCCTCCGCTACTCGGTCGACCCGGCGGCCGGGTCGACCGACTCCGCCGGCTCCGTCACCGCCGGCCGGCGGGACGCGATGACCCTCTTCGCCAGTGACCGCGGGCTGGTGAGGAAGCCCCAGCCCCACGACATGTGCATGGCGCCCAGGGCCACCGGGATCCGCAGCCGCGCCTTCGGCGGCAGGCCCCTGCCGGCCGGGACGGACCCGGCGGCGATCGCGGCGAGGTAGCCGCCGGGGAGCAGGAAGCCCCACGGGGTCAGCAGGGCCCCCGCGACCAGGCCCGCCGCGACGGCGCACACCGCGGTCGGCGGGGCGAGGTAGCGCAGGTTGATGGAGCCGGAGTGGTAGCGGGCCACGACATGGCGCCAACGGCCGTAGTCCTTGTACTGCCTGGCCAGCGCCCGCACGCTGGGCCGCGGCCGGTAGGACACCTTCAGCTCCGGGGAGAACCAGATCAGCCCGCCCGCCTCGCGGATGCGGAAGTTCAGCTCCCAGTCCTGGGCGCGGATGAACTCCTCGTTGTAGCCGCCCTGCCGCTCCAGCGCCGCACGCCGGAACACCCCGAGGTAGACGGTCTCGGCCGGGCCGGCCCGGCCGCCGGTGTGGAAGGCGGCGTTGCCGACGCCGATCCGGGACGTCATCGCGGCGGCGACGGCGTGCTCCCAGTCGTTCTCGCCCTCGGCGTGCATGATGCCGCCGACGTTCTGCGCGCCGGTCTCCTCCAGCAGCCGGACCGCGGTGGCGATGTAGTTCGGGGACAGCATGCCGTGCCCGTCGACGCGGACGACGACCGGATGGCGGGAGGCCTTGATCGCCGCGTTGAGCGCGGCGGGCGTGCGGCCCGTCGGGTTGGGCACGGTGTGCACGCGCGGGTCCTCGGCGACGAGTTCGGCGGCGATCTCGTCCGTGCGGTCCGCGGAGGGACCCAGGGCGATCACGACCTCCATCTCGCCGTCGTACTCCTGCGCGAGGATCGCTTGGACGGCTCCGCGCAGATGCCGCTCCTCGTTGAGGACGGGCATGATGACGGACACGGCGGGGAGCTGCACGTCGGACTTGGCGTTCATCGGTGCTCACGTTACCGCGAACGGGGGACAGCCTTGCGCGCCGCCGGGTGCGCTGCACCGGGCGGCAGATCGTATCGGCCTACTGTGCTCACGGTCCCACGTACGGCCGTCGTCCGGAGGTGTCCCGTGCCCACACCGCCTCGGTCCCCAGCGGCCCGGCCCCAGCGGCCCGCGCGGCCGGCCCGCCCCGCGCGTTCCGGGCGGCCGCAGGCCCGCCCGCGGCCGTCGCAGCGGGCTCCGCGGCCGCCCGCGCGGCGCAGGAGGCCCCGCTGGGCGGTGCGGGCGGTGACCACCCTCTCGGTGGTCGTGCTGGCCTCCGCCGGGATCGGGCACTCCCTGATCAGCAGCCTGAACGGGGACATCGCCCGGGTCGACCCCTTCAAGGACATGAAGAACCGCCCGCGGGCCGGCCACGGCATGAACATCCTGCTGGTCGGCACCGACGGCCGGGACGACATCAGCGAGGAGCAGCGGCGCCGGTACCGGCTGGGCGGGGCGCCCTGCCACTGCACGGACACCATGATGATCGTGCACATCGCCGAGGACCGGAAGCGGCTGAGCGTGATCAGCCTGCCCCGCGACTCCTACGCCGAGACTCCGCCGCACACCGACCGGACGACCGGGCAGAAGCACCACGGCCACCCGCTGAAGCTGAACGCGGCCTACGCGGAGGGCGGCCCCCAGCTGACCGTGCGGACCGTGGAGCGGATGACCCATGTGAAGATCGACCACTACCTGGAGGTCGACTTCACCAGCTTCATGAAGACGGTGGACGAGCTCGGCGGGGTGAAGATCTGCACGCCGAAACCGCTGAAGGACTCCTACACCGGTCTCGACCTCAAGGCCGGGCCGCACCGGCTGTCCGGCGGCGAGGCCCTGCAGTACGTCCGTGCCCGGCACGCCGACGGCACCTCCGACCTGGGCCGGATGAAGCGGCAGCAGCGCTTCCTGGCCGCGCTGGTGGACCAGGCGACGTCGTCCGGGGTGCTGCTGAACCCGCTGAAGTTCCGGGACGTGATCCGCGCGGTGCTCGGCTCGGTACGGGCCGACAAGGGCTTCCGCACCGACGATCTGCTCGCCCTGGGCCGCGCCATGCGCACCTTCTCGCCCTCCGGATCGGAGTTCACGACCGTCCCGATCGGAAAGATGGGCTTCGACGTCAAGGGCATCGGCTCGACACTGAAATGGGACCCGGTGAAGGCCAAGGCCCTGTTCGAGAAGGTGCGCGAGGACCGGCCGCTGACCACGCGGCCGCGCCCGCGCCCCAGCGCCGTCACGGTGCCGGTCGCTCCGCAGCAGATCCACGTGCAGGTCGAGAACGGCACCCGCACCTCCGGTCTCGGCGGGCGGGTGGACCGGGCGCTGGCCGCGGCGGGGTTCCGCACCACCGGCCGGGCGGTCAACGCGGACGACCGCGCCGTGCGGCACACGGTCGTCGCCTACGACCCCCGCTGGGACCGTTCGGCGAAGTCGCTGGCCGCGGCCCTGCCGGGCAGCGAGCTGCGCGCGGTGAAGGGGCAGGGAGCACTGCTGAAGGTGATCGCCGGCTCCGACTTCCACCAGGTGCGCCCGGTGCGGGCGGCCCAGCCGGAGCGGCCGCCGAGCCGCCCCGCGGTGGTGCGGGGCGACGACGAGGTGCGGTGCTCCTGAGGACGGGGTGCGGTGCTCCTGACGACGGGGTGCGGTGCTCCTGAGGCGGGTAACGCGCATCTCCCGGCCCGGGCCCCGGCAGCCGCCGGGAACCGGCCTCCCCGGCCTCTCCGTCCTTCCCGACCGCCCGGCAACCCGGCAACCCGGCAACCCGGCAACCCGGCAACCCGGGACTCTGCGTCCGGGCCCTTGCCCTCGGCACCCGGCGCCGGCCCCCGGCCGCCGCCTCCCGTCCCCTGGCCTCTGGCCTGTGGCCCCTGCGCTCAGTCCTCCAAGCCCTCCGCCGCCCGCTTCTCGCGGAGCTCCCTGATGGCGCGCCGCCGGGCCAGCCGGTGGGTGCGGCGGATCTGGGCCTCCTGGTAGCGGCGCCGGTCCCGGTCGGTCTCCGGGATCACCGGCGGCACCCGGCGGGGCTTGCCGTCGGCGTCCACCGCGGCGAAGACCAGGTAGGCCGAGCCGACCTGGGTGGGCGGGGTGGACTCGTTCCAGCGTTCGGCCAGCACCCGCACTCCGACCTCCATCGAGGTCCTTCCGGTCCAGTTGACCTGGGCCTTCACATGGACCAGATCGCCGACGCGGACCGGCTCCAGGAACACCATCTCGTCCATGGAGGCGGTGACGGCGGGCCCGCCGCTGTGCCGGCCGGCCACCGCCCCCGCCGCGTCGTCGACCAGTTTCATGATCACGCCGCCGTGCACCGTGCCCAGGAGGTTGGTGTCGCTGTGGGTCATGATGTGGCTGAGGGTGGTGCGGGACGCCGCGGTGGGCTTGCCCGGGATCTCCCCGGTCGCCGTGGCCGCGTCGGAGGCCTGGTCTGTCATGGCCTCCACCTTATGTCGAGTCGGCGGACGCGGACTTTGTGCCGGGTTCGCAACAGCGGTGCCCTGATTTTCCGACGGCCCTTGTAATGGACACAGTCGCGCCCTGCACACTGGGCCGCATGAGCGATTGGCCCCAGGGACGGTCCGACGACAACCGCGATCCCCGCTACGGACGCGGCAGCACCGGCGCGGAGCCGGAGGGTGCACGTGTCATGCGCCAGGTCCGCAGGGGCCCGGCGGCACCGCCCGGGGCACCGCCCGGCCAGAACCCCTACGGCGGCCACGTGCCGCAGCAGCCGTCGTACGTCGACGGCGGCGAGGACCCCGCCTCCGGCTACGGCGGCTACGACAGCGGCTACAACACCGGGCAGGTCTACGGCGGCGGACACGGCGGGTCCGTCCCCGGCGGCGACGCCCCCGCCGGCCCCGGCGTGCGGGGCCCCCGGCCGAACTGGCGGCGGCGGATCAAGTGGACCGCGATCACCGTGGTGACCGTGCTGGTGGTCGCCTCCGTCGGAACCTACTTCTGGGCCGACTCCAAGCTGCGTCGCGAGGTGGACATGTCGACCGTCATCGACCGCCCCGCGGCCGGAGACGGAACGAACTACCTGATCGTCGGCTCGGACAGCCGGGAGGGCCTGACCGCCCAGGACAAGAAGAACCTGCACACCGGGTCCGCCGAGGGCAAGCGGACGGACTCGATGATGATCCTGCACGTCGGCGGCAGCGGCGACACCCTGATCTCGCTCCCGCGCGACTCGGACGTGGAGATCCCCACGTTCAAGGGCTCCGAGTCCGGCAAGACGTACAAGGGCACCGGGAAGCGCACCAAGCTGAACGCCGCCTACGCGGAGGACGGGCCGACGCTGCTGGTGCGCACCGTCGAGTTCAACACCGGGCTCCACATCGACCACTACGTGGAGATCGGCTTCGCCGGCTTCGCGAACATCGTGGACGCGGTCGGCGGCGTCACCCTCGACATCGACAAGGGCTTCTCGGACAAGTGGTCCGGCGCCGACTTCAAGGCCGGCAAGCAGACCCTCAACGGCGAGCAGGCCCTGGCCTACGTCCGCACCCGGCACGCCTTCGCCGCCAGCGACCTCCAGCGGACCAAGAACCAGCAGAAGTTCCTCTCCGCGCTGGCCCACCAGGTGGCGACGCCCTCGACGGTCCTGAACCCCTTCAAGCTGTACCCGACCATGGGTGCCGGACTGGACTCGCTGATCGTCGACAAGGACATGTCGCTGTGGAACCTCGCCTCCATGTTCTGGGCGATGAAGGGGGTCAGCAGCGGTGACGGCACCTCGATGAACATGCCACTGGCCGGATCCCGCGGCGGCAACCTGCTCTGGGACAAGGCGAAGGTGAAGACGCTGGTGGACGAGCTGAACAGCGGCAAGAAGGTCACGGTCAAGGGCAACTGACCCGGCGGGCCTGCGGGGCCGGTGCCCGCCGTACGGCCCCACAGGCCGGCGCGGGCACCGGCCCCGCCGCCCGGCCCGCCTGCCCTCCGCCGCACGGCCCGCCTGCCCCTCCCCCGTTCGGACCCTCTACACCGTGCCGTGCGCGAGCAGGGCTGCGTGCGGCAGCACCAGCCGCCCGTCGGCGCCCAGGAAATCCGTGCCGAGCCGCTCGTACTCCCGCCGGATCCGGGCGGCGGTCTCCGGTTCCTGCGAGGTGACCACCAGCCCGACCGTCGCCACGCCTCCGGCGGCGGCGCTCCACCACTCCTCGACTCCGGCACGGTGGTCCCACTCCACCTCGACGGCGGCGGTGCCGGCGAGACCGGCCTCGCTCAGCAGTCCGGCCAGCCCTTCCGCGGTGCGGGCGAAGTCCTCGACCGGGTCGAGCCGCGGCAGACCGGCGGGCGGCACGGCCCCCGCGGCCTCACAGGCCCGGCCCAGCAGTTCCTGCCCGGCACCGCGGCGGCCCCGCCACACCGTCACCGCGAGTCGGCCGCCCGGTCGGAGCACCCGGCGAAGTTCGGCGAGCGCGGTCCGCGGACGGCCCACGTGGTTCAGCACGAAATTGCCGACGACGGCGTCGAACCCGCCGTCGGGAAAGGGCAGTTCGGGCAGTACTGCGATCTCCGCACCGACCCCGCGCCCGCGGGCCGCGGCGACCATCCCGGCATCGGCGTCCACGGCGCGCACCCGCGCCCCGCGCCGCTGCGCCGCCAGGGCGGCGGCGCCGGTACCGGTGCCGGCGTCGAGGACGTAGCTACCCTCCCCCACGCCCGCCGCGTCCAGCAGCGCCTCGACCGTGTGGGCGCACAGCGGCGCGAAACTTCCCGCGTACACCTGTGCCCGGCCCGCCCACATGGCGCGCTCGGACGCGTCGAACGCCTTCGTCGCATCGGTGATCGTCATGCACCCACCCTGCCGCCCGGCACGGTGCGGGGACACCTCTGGGGGCGCCCCCGCACCGGGTGGGACGAAGATCACGTGGCAGCGCCGGCCATCGTGCGGCACATCCCGGCGCAGTGGCGGCAGGACTCGGCACAACGCATCATCTGCGGGTCGTCGGGCATCGACATGCACGCCTCGGCGCACATGTCGCAGGCCCGCGCGCACATCGCGCACATCTCGGCCGACAGGGGCGAGCGGCGCATCATCATGTCCGCGCACATGCGGGTCATCTCGGAGCAGTCGATGAGCGCGCGCATGATCTGCATCTGAGCCTGCCCGCCCAGTTGCAGGCAGGCGCTCATGGTCTCCTCGCACACGGAGTGGCAGTCCATGCAGGCGCTCACGCAGTCCTGCATCTCCTTGCTCAAGGGGGCGGTGGTACCGGGCTGGTTCATGGTCATGGCTTCTCCCGGGTCTCGCGCGGGACCCCGGAGCGGGACCCGCGCCCCTCCCGTCCTACGCCTGCCGGGCGCAGATCGCCAACGGGCAAGGGGCGGGCGCACGGGGCCGGACGCACGGGTGGCCCTCCGCGAAGGGGCGGAGGGCCACGGGCGCGGGGGCGCGCCGGTACGACCGCGGATCGGACCGGGCCGGAGGTTGAGCCGCCCCGGAAGCCCGGAAACCCGGAAACCCCGCGACCCGGAAACCCCGCGACCGGGCGACCCAGGCGAACTACGGCAGGTTGCGGGCCATGACGATCCGCTGGACCTGGTTCGTGCCCTCGTAGATCTGCGTGATCTTCGCATCGCGCATCATGCGCTCGACCGGGTAGTCGCGGGTGTAGCCGTAGCCGCCGAGGAGCTGGACGGCGTCCGTGGTGGCTTCCATCGCGACATCGGAGGCGAAGCACTTGGCGGCGGCGCCCAGGTAGGTGAGGTCGGCGTCGCCGCGCTCGGAGGCGGCGGCGGCCTGGTAGGTCAGGGCGCGGGCGGCCGAGATCTTCATGGCCATGTCGGCCAGCATGAACTGGATGCCCTGGAAGTCGGCGATCGGCTTGCCGAACTGCTTGCGCTCCTTGACGTAGCCCTTGGCGTAGTCGAGGGCGCCCTGGGCGATGCCGAGGGCCTGGGCGGCGATGGTGATCCGGGTGTGGTCGAGGGTCTTCATCGCGGTCGCGAAACCCGTGCCCTCCTCGCCGATCATCCGGTCGGCGGGGATGCGGACGTTGTCCAGGTAGACCTCGCGGGTCGGGGATCCCTTGATGCCGAGCTTCTTCTCCGGGGCGCCGAAGGACACGCCCTCGTCGGACTTCTCCACCACGAAGGCGGAGATGCCCTTGGAGCGCTTCTCCGGGTCGGTCACGGCCATCACCGTGTAGTACTCGGAGACGCCGGCGTTGGTGATCCAGCGCTTGACGCCGTTGAGGATCCAGTGGTCGCCGTCGCGGACCGCCCTGGTCTTCATCCCGGCGGCGTCCGAGCCGGCGTCCGGCTCGGACAGGCAGTACGAGAACATGCCGTCGCCCTTGGCGAGCGGGGTCATGTACTTCTTCTTCAGCTCCTCCGAGCCGGAGAGGATCACCGGGAGCGAGCCCAGCTTGTTGACGGCCGGGATCAGCGAGGAGGAGGCGCACACGCGGGCCACCTCCTCGATCACGATCACCGTGGCCAGGGCGTCCGCACCGCCGCCGCCGTACTCCTCGGGGACGTGGACGGCGTGCAGGTCGTTGGCGACCAGCGCGTCCAGCGCCTCCTGCGGGAACCGGGCCTCCTCGTCCACCGCGGCGGCGTACGGCGCGATCTTCGCCTCGGCCAGGGAGCGGACGGCGTCGCGGAGCATGTCGTGCTCCTCCGACGGGCGGTACAGGTCGAAGTCAGCCGATCCGGCCAAGGTCTCTCACGCTCCAAAGACGCAGTGCTTCTGACGCTAATTACCGTTAAGTAACTCAATTTTAGAGCCCTGCTCACAGGAGGGGTACGTGAGCTTGGCGACAAGGGCAACCTTCCCGGTGCCGGACCGGCCCACGCCCGCCATCCGGCGCGTGCCCCCACCCCGGCTATGCTCGGGCGCGCATCGGAGAATCGCATGTCGCAAGGCGCACCGCACACCCCCTGGAGCATCGGAGCATCCATGGCCCTGAAGATCACCGTGATCGGCACCGGTTATCTCGGCGCCAC
Source organism: Streptomyces sp. MS06 (assembly GCF_047200655.1). Taxonomy (NCBI): domain Bacteria; kingdom Bacillati; phylum Actinomycetota; class Actinomycetes; order Kitasatosporales; family Streptomycetaceae; genus Streptomyces; species Streptomyces sp. MS06. Next base: position 13,249 of record NZ_JBJZOJ010000052.1, on the reverse strand, counting down.
ACATGCCGCGGCCATGGCGGAACTGGGTTTCGAGGTGCTCGGCCTCGACGTCGTGCCCGAGAAGATCGACATGCTCCGGCGCGGCGAGGTCCCGATGTACGAACCGGGGCTGGAGGAGCTGCTGCGCCGGCACGTGGCGGGCATCGAGGGTTCGACCGGGCGGCTTCGGTTCACCACCGACTACGCCGAGGCCGGCGCGTTCGGCGACGTCCACTTCGTCTGCGTGAACACCCCGCAGCGGCACGGCGAGTACGCCTGCGACATGTCCTACGTCGACTCCGCGATCGCCTCGCTGGCCCCGCACCTCGGGGGCCCGGCGCTCGTCGTCGGCAAGTCCACGGTGCCCGTCGGCTCAGCGGACCGGCTCGCCGCCTACCTCGCCGAGCACGCGCCGGCCGGGGCGGACGCGGAGCTGGCCTGGAACCCGGAGTTCCTGCGGGAGGGCTTCGCCGTCGAGGACACCCTGCACCCCGACCGGATCGTGGTCGGGGTGCGCAGCGAGCGCGCGGAGAAGCTGCTGCGCGAGGTGTACTGCACGCCGGTCGCCGAGGGCACCCCGTTCATCGTCACCGACTTCCCGACCGCGGAGCTGGTGAAGACCTCCGCGAACTCCTTCCTGGCCACCAAGATCTCCTTCATCAACGCGATGGCGGAGGTGTGCGAGGCGGCCGGCGGCGACGTCGCCAAGCTGGCCGAGGCCATCGGCCACGACGACCGGATCGGCAGGAAGTTCCTGCGGGCCGGCATCGGCTTCGGCGGCGGCTGCCTGCCCAAGGACATCCGGGCCTTCATGGCGCGCGCCGGCGAGCTGGGCGCGGACCAGGCGCTGACCTTCCTGCGCGAGATCGACTCGATCAACATGCGGCAGCGCGGGCAGATGGTGGAGCTGACCCGGGAGGCGCTCGGCGGCGGGCCGTTCCTCGGCAGGCGGGTGGCGGTGCTCGGGGCGGCGTTCAAACCCGACTCGGACGACGTGCGCGACTCGCCGGCCCTGAACGTGGCCGGGCAGATCCACCTCCAGGGCGGTCAGGTCACCGTCTACGACCCCAAGGGCATGGACAACGCCCGCCGGGTCTTCCCGACCCTGGGGTACGCGGACTCCGCGCTGGACGCGGTGCGCGGCGCCGACGTGGTGCTGCACCTCACCGAGTGGCGGGAGTTCCGCGAGCTGGACCCGGCGGCGCTCGGCGAGGTGGCGGCCACGCGCCTGGTCCTGGACGGGCGCAACGCACTCGACCCGGAGCTGTGGCGGCGGGCGGGGTGGACGTACCGGGCGATGGGGCGGCCCACGGCCTGAGCGGCCGCGCGGCGGGCGTGGCCGCAGTGTCCCGCCGCCCGTCCCGTCTCGTCTCGTCTCGGCTCCGAAGCACGGCCGGCACCGTTGAGCCGTCTGCACCGGTGGGAGTCGTCGGCACGGGCGGGCACAGGCACGCCGGCACGGGCGAGCACAGGGCACGGGCGGGCACAGGCACGCCGACTCGGACGGGCACAGGCACGTCGACGCGAGTGAGCGCCGGTCCGGCCGAGGCTCAGTCGGCCGGACCGGCGCCCTGTCGCATTCTGCACCACGTTCCGCCGGTTCGCGGCCTCTCCCGGGTAGCGCCGCGTCTCCGCGCACGTCCCGCGCCCACCGGACGGAGTCCCCGCCTCGGCGACCGGCGGGCCGCGGTCGCCGTTCCGCGGGAACCCGACCGGGGCGGGGCCGCCCGGAGGGCGAAGGCTCTCCGAGCCGTCCTCCGTGCGCGGCTGCGCCGCCCCGACCAGGACGACACCGGCAGGAGCAACTGCACCGGACCCACGACAGGCGGCGCCGGGCGGTCCGCTCAGCCGTCGAGTTCGTCGATCGTCGCGTGCGAGGGGCCCCGCGACGAGGACAGGTCCCGCGCGACGTCCTCCGCGGCGCCCAGCACCCGGACGGCGTTCTGCCAGGTCAGCTTGGCCAGGTCGGTGCGGGACCAGCCGCGGTCGAGCAGTTCGGCGATCAGCCGGGGGTAGCCGGAGACGTCGTCGAGGCCGTCCGGGGTGAACGCCGTGCCGTCGTAGTCGCCGCCGATGCCGAGATGGTCGACGCCGGCGACCTCGCGCATGTGGTCCAGGTGGTCGGCGACCGTGGCCACCGTGGCGACGGGGCGCGGGTGCTGCTCCTCGAAGGCGCGGTGCACCTTCATCGCCTCGGCGGTGGTGTCCAGGTGGTGGAAGCCGTGCGCGCGCATGTTCTCGTCGGCGGCGGCCGTCCAGTCGACGGCCGCCCGGAGCACGAACTTGGGGACGAAGGTCACCATCGCCACTCCGCCGTTGGCGGGGAGGCGCTCCAGCACGTCGTCCGGGATGTTGCGGGGGTGGTCGCAGACCGCGCGGGAGGAGGAGTGGGAGAAGATCACCGGCGCCGCGGTGGTGTCGAGGGCGTCCCGCATGGTCGTCGCCGCCACGTGGGACAGGTCGACCAGCATGCCGAGGCGGTTCATCTCCCGGACCACCTCGCGGCCGAAGGCCGACAGGCCGCCGACCGCGGGCTCGTCGGTCGCCGAGTCGGCCCACGCCACGTTGTCGTTGTGGGTGAGCGTCAGGTACCGCACCCCCAGGGCGTACAGGCCGCGCAGGGTGCCCAGGGAGTTCGCGATGGAGTGGCCGCCCTCCGCGCCCATCAGCGAGGCGATACGGCCCTCGGTGCGCGCCTGCTCCATGTCGGCGGCGGTCAGCGCGCCGCGCAGGTCGGCCGGGTACCGGGCGACGAGCTGCCGTACGCAGTCGATCTGCTCCAGGGTCGCCGGCACCGGGTCGGGCAGGTCCGAGCGGACGTACACCGACCAGTACTGCGCGCCGACGCCGCCGGCCCGCAGCCGGGGGATGTCGGTGTGCAGGTGCGCGGCCTGGTCGGTGGCGACGTCGCGGGCGTCCAGGTCGTAGCGGACCTGTTCGCGCAGGGCCCAGGGCAGGTCGTTGTGCCCGTCGACGACGGGGAACCCGTCGAGCAGTTCCCGCGCCTCGTCCAGCCGGGCCGTTCGCGTCACGCCGTCCGCCACCTTGTCCGCCACTTCTTCCGCCACCTCGCTCGCCGTCGTGCCTGCCGTCTCCCCCGTCACCGGGCCGTCACTTCCCGAAGCCGAAGCCGGTCGCCCCCTCGGCCTTCGCGCGCAGCCGCTTGCCCTTCTCGGTGGCCTGGTCGTTGAGCTCCTGCTGGAACTCCCGCATCCGGGCCAGCAGCTCCTCGTCGTGCGCGGCGAGGACGCGCACCGCGAGCAGGCCGGCGTTGCGTGCGCCGCCGACCGACACGGTGGCGACCGGCACCCCCGCCGGCATCTGCACGATGGACAGCAGGCTGTCCATGCCGTCGAGGTGCTTCAGCGGCACGGGCACGCCGATCACCGGCAGCGGGGTCACCGAGGCGAGCATGCCGGGCAGGTGGGCGGCGCCCCCGGCTCCGGCGATGATCGCCTTCAGTCCGCGTCCGGCGGCCTGCTCGCCGTAGGCGATCATCTCGCGCGGCATCCGGTGCGCGGAGACGACGTCGACCTCGTAGTCGATCTCGAACTCGTCGAGGGCCTTCGCGGCGGCCTCCATCACGGGCCAGTCGGAGTCCGACCCCATGACGATGCCGACGGCGGGGGCTGCGAGCGGGCTCATTCGGTGATCGTGCCTCTCAGGTAGCCGGCAGCGTGCCGGGCGCGCTCCAGCACGTCGCCGAGGTCGTCGCCGTAGGTGTTGACGTGGCCGACCTTGCGGCCGGGCTTCACGTCCTTGCCGTACATGTGGATCTTGAGCTGGGGGTCGCGGGCCATGCAGTGCAGGTACGCGGAGTACATGTCGGGGAAGTCCCCGCCGAGGACGTTCACCATGGCCGTCCAGGGGGCGCGGGGGCGCGGGTCGCCGAGCGGGAGGTCCAGGACCGCCCGTACGTGGTTGGCGAACTGGCTGGTCATCGCGCCGTCCTGGGTCCAGTGGCCCGAGTTGTGGGGGCGCATCGCCAGCTCGTTGACGAGGATGCGCCCGTCGCGGGTCTGGAACAGCTCGACGGCTAGGTGGCCGACCACTCCCAGCTCCTTGGCGATGGTCAGGGCCATCTCCTCGGCCTGCAGGGCGAGGGCCCCGTCGAGGTCGGGGGCCGGGGCGATGACCGTGTCGCAGACGCCGTTCACCTGCCGGGACTCCACCACCGGGTACGCGACCGCCTGGCCGTGGGGGGAGCGCACCACGTTGGCGGCGAGCTCGCGGGCGAAGTCGACCTTCTCCTCGGCGAGCACCGGCACCCCGGCGCGGAACGGCTCCGCGGCCTCGGCGGCGGAGTCCACGACCCACACGCCCTTGCCGTCGTAGCCGCCGCGGACGGTCTTGAGGACGACGGGGAAGCCGTCTGCCGGCCGCCCGTCCGCACCGGGCGGTGCGGAGGGCCCGTCCGCCGCGAGCTCCGCCGCGAAGGCGGCCACGTCCTCGGGATCGGAGACGATCCTGTGCCGCGGGCACGGGATGCCGATCGCGTCGAGCTTCGCGCGCATCACGCCCTTGTCCTGGGCGTGCACGAGCGCCTCCGGTCCCGGGCGCACGGCGACGCCGTCCGCCAGCAGGGCCTTGAGGTGCTCGGTCGGCACGTGCTCGTGATCGAAGGTGATCACGTCGCAGCCGCGCGCGAAGTCACGCAGCGTGTCCAGGTCGCGATAGTCGCCGATGACGACGTCGTTCACGACCTGTGCCGCGGAATCCTGGGGAGTGTCACTGAGGAGCTTGAACCTGATGCCGAGCGGGATGCCCGCCTCGTGTGTCATACGAGCGAGCTGGCCACCGCCGACCATGCCGACTACCGGGAACGTCACGACCCCAGGGTATCCGCCGTGGGGAGTGCGCCTGTTTCCGGCCGTTCTCCGGCGCCCCCGGCCGGTGTCCGCCCCCCGTCGCCCCTCGTCCCGGGGCACCCGTGGAGGGTGAGTGTGCTCTCTTCCGACAGCGGCCGCGCAGGGCGCTGGTTAGCATGGGCTGAGTTGACGAATCCGCGACGGACAGGGGCCTGCTCGACCATGGGACGTGGTACCTCGGAGCTGCGGCGCCTGGCGCACGAGGCCGCCAAGTTCGGCGCTGTGGGCGGCGCCGGGCTGCTGGTCAACCTCGGTGTGTTCAACCTGGTGCGCGGTGTCACCGACCTGCCGGTCGTGCGGGCCAGCGTGATCGCGACCGTGGTCTCGATCGTCTTCAACTACCTGGGCTTCCGCTACTTCACCTACCGCGACCGGGACAAGACCGGGCGGACCCGCGAGATGGGCCTGTTCCTGCTGTTCAGCGTCGTCGGCCTGGTGATCGAGAACGGTGTGCTGTTCGCGGCGACGTACGGCTTCGGCTGGGACAGCCCGCTGCAGAGCAACGTCTTCAAGTTCCTCGGCATCGGTGTGGCGACCCTGTTCCGGTTCTGGTCCTACCGCACCTGGGTGTTCCGGGCGCTGCCCGTCCGGGAGGCACCCGCCGCCCCGGCCCGAGGGGCCGCGGCCCGCGGGGCGGCGGCCCGCGGGGCGGCGGCCGGGCAGCGGTCCCGCCGGACGGGGGACGGCGCGGAGCCGCTCGCGGGGCCGGCGCCGGCCCGGCCCGGCCAGCGCGTCTGAGGACCGCGGCACGCCCGAGAGCGGTGTCCGCCCGCACCGGCCCGGGGCCCCGGAGCCCCCGGCGCTGCAGGTCACCGGGCTGCCGGGCTGCCGGGCTGCCGGGCTGCCGGGCTGCCGGGCTGCCGGGTCAGCGGACCGTCGGCTCCTCCCGCTCCGCCGGTTTCTTCGCCGGCGGGGTGCGGGACAGGAACAGGCCGAAGACCGGCGGTGACGCCTGCAGCATCTCCAGGCGCCCGCCGTCGGCCTCCGCGAGGTCACGGGCGACCGCGAGGCCGATGCCGGTGGAGTTCCGCCCGCTGATCGCCCGCTCGAAGATCCGTGCGCCGAGGTCGGCCGGGACGCCCGGCCCCTCGTCGGTGACCTCGACGACCGCCTGGTTTCCGGTGACCCGGGTGCGCAGCGCGACCGTGCCCCTGCCGTGCATCAGGGAGTTCTCGATCAGCGCCGCCAGCACCTGGGCGACCGCGCCCGGTGTGCCGACGGCCCTCAGGTGCCGCTTGCCGGAGCTGACGACGGCGCGGCCCGCACTGCGGTAGGCCGGGCGCCACTCGGCGAGCTGCTGCTGGATGACCTCGTCGAGGTCGAAGGTGACGGCCGAGCCGGTGCGCGGGTCGCGGGAGTTGGTCAGCAGCCGCTCCACCACGTCCGTGAGCCGCTCCACCTGGCTGAGGGCGACGTTCGCCTCGTCCTTCACCGTGTCCAGGTCGTCGGTGAGGGTGATCTCCTCCAGCCGCATGGAGAGCGCGGTGAGCGGGGTGCGGAGCTGGTGGGAGGCGTCGGCGGCGAGCCGCCGTTCGGCGGTGAGCATCCGGGCGATGCGCTCGGCGGAACCGTCCAGCACGTCCGCGACCCGGTCCAGTTCGGGCACCCCGTACCGCTTGTGGCGGGGGCGGGGGTCGCCGGAGCCGAGCCGTTCGGCGGTCTCCGCCAGGTCGGTGAGCGGGGAGGCGAGCCGGTTGGCCTGGCGGATGGCGAGCGCGACCGCGGCCACCACGGCGAGCAGCGCCACCAGGCCGATGATCAGCAGCGTCCGGCCGACCTCGCGGGTCACCGTGGAGCGGGGCTCCTCTACGACGACGGTCTCGCCCTCCTCCCCGCTGACCTCCTTGGAGCGGATCACGTCGCCGACCGGCCGGTCCCCCACTTCGATGGGCGGGCGGCCGGGGATGCGGACCACGGCGTACCGGTCCTGCATGCCGGGGCCGCGCAGGATGTCCGGGGTGACGTCCGCCGCGCTGAGCAGCCGGCTGTCGACGATGCTGGCCAGCCGCAGCGCCTCGGAGTCCACCCGCTCCTGGGCGCTGTTGCTGATCGTGCGGGTCTCCACGATCACCAGGGAGACGCCGAAGACCGCGATGACGACGAGGACGACGGCGAGGGTGGACTGGATGAGACGGCGACGCAAGGGGCCCTCCGGGCGGTGGTGCTGGGGGTTTCCCTAGCTCTTCTCGAACCGGAAGCCCACGCCCCGCACGGTGGCGATGTAGCGGGGGTTGGCCGCGTCGTCGCCGAGCTTCTTGCGCAGCCAGGAGATGTGCATGTCGAGCGTCTTGGTCGACGACCACCAGGTGGTGTCCCAGACCTCGCGCATCAGCTGATCCCGGGTCACCACCCGGCCGGCGTCGCGCACCAGCACCCGCAGCAGGTCGAACTCCTTCGCGGTGAGCTGGAGCTCGTCGTCGCCCATCCACGCGCGGTGCGACTCGACGTCGATGCGCACGCCGTGCGTGGCGGGCGGCTGCTGGGGTTCCGCGGAGCCGCGGCGCAGCAGGGCCCGGACGCGGGCGAGCAGTTCGGCGAGGCGGAAGGGCTTGGTGACGTAGTCGTCGGCGCCCGCGTCGAGGCCGACGACGGTGTCCACCTCGTCGGCGCGCGCGGTGAGGATGAGGATGGGAACCGCGTGACCGTCCGCGCGCAGTCTGCGGGCCACCTCCAGGCCGTCCATGCCGGGCAGGCCGAGATCCAGCACGACCAGGTCGACACCACCCTGCATTCCGGCGTCGAGTGCGGAGGGGCCGTCCTCGCGCACCTCGACCTCGTACCCTTCCCGGCGCAGTGCGCGGGCCAGCGGCTCCGAGATGGAGGCATCGTCCTCGGCGAGCAGTACACGGGTCATGAGGCGATGGTAGTCCGCCCCGCAACGGCGCCGAGGTGTGATCGGCGAGGGCGGCTCTTACCTGTGGACATCCCGGACAGTGCACCCCGTCGGCGGTACGGACCAGCGGTCCGGGGATGTCATCCTGGTGAAGACATCCGGCAAAGGTCTTGCGGTTTCGGGGTCACCTGTGATTCCCCTCTCAAGTCCTTCCATATCCGGCACTGTCCTGCCGTATGGTGAACCGACGCCTGTAGCACCATCGGACCTTTGGCGGAAACACCGCCGAAGGTCTCTTTCGTGTGCGGGCCGGTTCTCCGCCGGCTCCGAAGGAATGACCTGTGGCCGGGCCTCGTGGCGCGACAAGCGCGGAGGCGTGGATCCCGGTGGTCGCCGTCCTCCGCCCCGCGATCCGGGGCGGACTCCCCCCGGGCGTGGGGGTGGACGGGCCGACCGTGCCGGTGCCGGCCGCCGAGACCGGGCGCGCAACGCTCCACCGCGCGTCCCGACCAGCAAGGAACAACCAATGGCGACCAGCCTGACGAAGGACTCGGCCCTGCCGGGCACCCCCGGCTCCGGGAAGACCTTCTTCGGCCACCCCCGAGGTCTGGCCACTCTCTTCATGACCGAGATGTGGGAGCGCTTCTCCTACTACGGCATGAGGGCCCTGCTCCCGCTGTACCTGGTGGCACCGGGCGGACTGCACCTGAGCGCGGCGACGGCGACCGCGATCTACTCCGTCTACCTGTCGCTCGTCTACCTGCTCACCCTCCCGGGTGGCTGGTTCGCCGACCGCGTGCTCGGCCCGCGCAGGACCGTCGCCGTCGCGGGCACGGTCATCATGCTCGGCCACCTCACGCTGGCCCTGCCGTCCGCCGGCACCTTCTACGCGGGTCTCGGACTCGTCGCGATCGGTTCCGGCCTGCTGAAGGCCAACATCTCCACGATGGTCGGCCACCTGTACGACGGGCCGGACGACCCGCGCCGGGACGGCGGCTTCACCCTCTTCTACATCGGCATCAACGTCGGCGCCTTCGCCGCCCCGCTGGCCATCGGCACCGTCGGGGAGAACGTCGACTGGCACCTGGGCTTCGCGCTCGCCGCGGTGGGCATGGCGCTGGGCCTGGCCCAGTTCCTGCTCGGCAGCCGGCACCTGAGCGCCCGTTCGAACCTGGTCCCGACGCCGCTGTCCGCCGCCGAGAAGTCCGCGACGCTGCGCAAGTCGGCCCTGTGGGCCGGTGTGGCGGCCGTCTTCTACGCGGTCGTCGGCCTGTCCGGCGTCTACACGCTGAACTGGCTGCTGGTGCCGATCACCCTGGCGGGTCTGGTCATCCCGGTGATGGTGATCACCCGGATCCGGCGCGACAAGGACCTCGACCGCTCCGAGCAGTCGAAGATGTCGGCGTACATCTGGTTCTTCGTCGCCGCGGCCGTCTTCTGGATGATCTACGACCAGGGCGGCTCGACCCTGTCGCTGTTCGCGGACTCCTCCGCCGACAACTCGGTCCTCGGCTGGGACTTCCCGGTCTCCTGGTACCAGTCGGTCAACCCGGTCATGATCATGGCGTTCGCGCCGGTCGTCGCCTGGCTGTGGCTCGCCCTGGCACGGCGCGGCAAGGAGCCCAGCACCGCGGTGAAGTTCGCGTTGGGCCTCGGCTTCATCGGCGCCTCCTTCCTGCTCTTCCTGGTGCCGCTGTCGATCGCCGACGGCGGGCACAAGGCGGCCGCGATGTGGCTGGTGGGCATCTACTTCGTGCAGACGGTCGGCGAGCTGACGCTGTCGCCGGTGGGCCTGTCGGTCACCACGAAGATGGCACCGGCGAAGTACGCCTCGCAGATGATGGGTGTCTGGTTCCTGGCCGTCACCGCCGGTGACGCCACCACCAGCCTGCTGTCGCTGGCCGGCGTCGACCTGAACCGCACGGGCATCGTGGCCCTGGAGGCGGCCCTGGCGATCACCGCGGGTGCCGCGGTGTGGATGTACCGCAGGAAGGTCAGGGAGCTCATGGGCGACGTGCACTGAGCCGCACCGCCCGCTCCCGGCCGAACGCCCGGAGGGCCGTCGCACCCGCGTGGGTGCGACGGCCCTCCGGGCGTTCCGGGGACGGCGGAGGACGGCGGGGGCCGGCGGGGGGCCGGCCGGCGGGGGCCGCAGGCGGACGTCCCGCGCGCGCCTCGCGCCCGGCGCCTCGGGGCTCCGCGCGCACGGGGCTCCGCGCGCACGGGGCACCGGCGCGCGGGCCGGGCCACCACGAAGCGACCGCGCAGACCGCAGCGGCGGAACCCGGAGGGCCACCGGGCCGCGAGGACCGTGAGGCCCTCCGGGGACCCACGGGGACGGGCAGGGGCGCAGCCGGGGCCGCGGAGGTCGGAGGACCGCAGGGCCACATTCCGGATCGGCAGGGTCGGAGGACCGCAGGTCAGCAGAGCGGCAGAGCGGCAGAGTCTGGGTATCGCGGCCGCGGAGCCTGAGGGACCCCGGGGGCGCAGGTCCCGGGGCCCCGGGACCGGGCGCCGCACACCCCGGGGCCCTGTGCCTCGGGTTCTCAGGGTCTCAGGCGGGTGCGCCCAGTTCGGCCCAGACCGTCTTGCCCGCGACGCCCGGGGTCCGCACCACGCCCCAGTCCAGGCACAGTCGCTGCACGATGAACATGCCGTGGCCTCCCGGGCGGCCGGCCCGGTGCGGGGTGCGCGGGGCGGGCTGGCCGGTTCCCCGGTCGGAGACCTTGATGCGGATCACCTTGTTGTCGCAGGTGAGCTCCATCCGGTCCGGCCCCTCGGCATGCAGGCAGGCGTTGGTGACCAGCTCGGAGACGACGAGGAGCACGTCCTCGGCGGCGGCCCGCCGGTCCGCGGTGGCCGCAGGCATCCAGCCCCACGCGTACAGCGCCTGCCGGGCGAAGTCGCGGGCGAGCGGCACGACGCCGCTCCGGTCGTCGAAGCTCAAACTGCGCACTTGACGACCCGCCGACACCCCGGAAGCGCCGCTGGGCTCCGGGGAGCCCGGCGGATAGGGCCGGGTGGTGCTCATCAGCGCTTCACCTCACCGATTCACCAGTTCACGATTCAGAAGTCAGCACGCGGATCGACGGGGCTCCGCCGATGCCGGACGTGTCTGCTTGGCATCTGTTCAGCATGTCTCCTGCCCGACCGCGCCCCGGGAACACCCCCCGTTTCGGCGTGGCGGGCGGAGCGACCGAAAGCGGCCGTCGCGCGCTCCTGCGGCGGAGCGCCCGGCGTACGCGGTCCCGGCATGCCGCAGGCCCCGGCGCGGCGCCCGCGCCGGACCGGCCGCCCGGTCGGCCTCCCCCGGCCGCGGACTCAGTCGGCCTCGTCGGCCTCGTCGGCCCCACCGGCACCGTCGGCCCCCTCCGCCTCTGCCGCCTCTGCCGTACCGCCGTCCGTACCGGCCAGCGCGTCCTCGACCGTCTCGTGGACGGTGAAGACCGCCTCGGCGCCGGTGATCTCGAAGACGCGGGCCACCACCGGCTGCATCGCGGCCAGGTGCACCCCGCCGCCGGCGGCCTCCGCCTTCAGGCGGGCGCCCAGCAGCACGTTCAGCCCCGTGGAGTCGCAGAACTCCAGCCGGGAGCAGTCCACGACCAGGCGGCTGAGCCCCTTGTCGACGCACCCCTCCAGCGGCTCGCGCAGCAGCTCCGCCGTATGGTGATCGAGTTCACCCGCGGGGGTCACGACGGCGCTGGAGCCCTCTTGCCGCACCTCCACCAGAAGTCGGCCAGACTGTGCGCTGCCGACCGTCCCGTGGTCCATGCCGTCTCTCTCCCGAGGTCGTGCGTACTGAGTCACGCCTGAATGACGCCATCGAACATTACGCCTTCTGTGCGCGGTTCGACAGCCGAACAATCACCTGCAATCGGACATTTTGCAACGAAGCGCACTTGCGGTGGTGTCGGGGAAGCGGGTAGGGCTAGTAAGGACGCATACCCGACACACGGCCGGCTTTGGAGGCGCCGCACACCGTAGTGCACGTTCAGGCTTCGGCGGCCATATGCCGAGAACGATGGAGGACATCATGTCACCCCGGCTCGACGCCTCGCATACCCCGAGAGGGACGTCGACAACCTCTCCGGAACATCTGGATCCCATCGAAGACAACTCCTTCGCCGATCCCTTCCCCGCGGACCCCGAGTCGGGCATCGAGCAGGACGGCGACGCACTCGCCGGACTTCCGGAGATACCCCCGTACGACGAGGTCGCTCCGGTCGATGCGCGGGCCCTGTCCAGGACCCTCTTCGAGCGGCTGGAGTCGCTGGAGGAAGGTACCCACGAGTACTCGTACGTCCGCAACACCCTCGTCGAGCTGAACCTCGCGCTGGTGAAGTTCGCCGCCTCCCGCTTCCGCTCCCGCAGCGAGCCGATGGAAGACATCATCCAGGTCGGCACCATCGGGCTGATCAAGGCGATCGACCGCTTCGAACTCTCCCGCGGGGTCGAGTTCCCCACCTTCGCGATGCCGACGATCATCGGCGAGATCAAGCGCTTCTTCCGCGACACCTCGTGGTCCGTGCGGGTGCCCCGCCGGCTGCAGGAACTCCGGCTGGACCTGGCGAAGGCCGGCGACGAGCTGGCCCAGCAGCTGGACCGCGCACCGACGGTGACGGAACTGGCCGAGCGCCTCGGACTGACCAACGACGAGGTCGTGGAGGGCATGGCGGCCGCCAACGCCTACACCGCCTCCTCGCTCGACGCGCAGCCCGAGGAGGACGACGCCGAGGGCGCGCTCGCGGACCGGATCGGCTACGAGGACCACGGCCTCGAGGGCATCGAGTACGTCGAGTCGCTGAAGCCGCTCATCGCGGAACTCCCACCCCGCGACCGGAAGATCCTCTCGCTCCGCTTCGTCGCGGGCATGACCCAGTCCGAGATCGGCGACGAACTCGGCATCTCGCAGATGCACGTCTCGCGGCTGCTCTCACGGACCTTGGGCAGACTGCGCAAGGGGCTCACCGTCGAGGAGTGAGCCCGCGGATCGCCCGGTGTCCCGACGCACCACACGCCGACGGGACACCGGGCGACTCGCGTCACGGGGCCGTCCGGCTCCACCGCCGCGCAGCCCTGTCCCGCAGCTCAGGCCGTGAAGGCCGTGAAGACCCCGGTCGCAGGTGAGCGGGGGAACCGACCCGGCGGCACCGGTGTGCGGGGCCGCCGGGAAGAGTCACCCGATGCCCCGCCCCCGGGGCGGGGAGGGTGGTGCAGCGCGGACGCCGCACCACCCGAACGGGGGGGCCTCAGTCACCCACCGTCTCGCTCACCTGCTCGCTGCCGGCCATCGCGCCGGCCCACAGCCGCACATCCGCGATGCGCGCCGGCAGGTAGTGGCCCCAGACACCGCCGGTGAAGGCCTTGCCCACGGCGAATTCGCCGGCACCGACTCGTGCCGTGAACGCCTGGGGTCCGCCGTTCCGCACATGCCCGACGTAGAGGCTGATGGTCCCCGACTGCGCGTCGTACACACCCGTCAGGCGGACCATGCTGTCGGTGGCGGCGACCTCGTCGGACGCCACCGAGGTGAAGGAACCGTCCGCGTTCAGCCGGCCGAACTGCCAGA